>JAFGVX010000089.1 GCA_016937775.1 Campylobacterales bacterium
CTCGATAAAGGTCTCTGTGTTAGTGGACGCGTATTATAACAGTAAAGTTTTTAAAAGTCAATAGGATTTGGAGATTTTTTGGAAAAAGTTTAAAAATTAAAGAAATTAAAACAAGGTGGAGTCTAGCCTATTTTAATCCTGTCTACATACACCAGCATTATTGGAAATACATGCATATCCTGTTTCTCGTTGAATAGTTACCCATGAAGTCTCACCGCCGGCAAAAGTAAAAGCTATCGTGCAATTTCCTTGCATGATAGAACTGTAATTAGGCAGATTATTTCCAAGATGCCCTTTATGCGGTCTACCAAAACTGTCAAAACCGATATGTTGAGAGTTATTTGTGCCGCCTGATCCAGTTGCTACATTACACCCAGTAGCAAAATCAACATTGGTAATACCAAATTTTTTTGTAATAAATACTTTTGGACTTACAGTTGTATCACCTGCTGGAATATTCCCATATATTGGTCTGCCATCGCGAGGATCTATAGCTGCTTCAATTTTATCAAAATTACCATCATAATTTGATATATCTGATGCAATTGTATATGTAAATTCATCCCCAACTGTTGTCTTTTGAAAGCGAATTGTCCAAAGTGCACTTTGCCAGCTTGCATTAGTTGGATCAATAACGTTGTCAACAAGTGCGAGATGTTGGGTGTAGCGAATATCAGAGAGGATTTGATCCATAGCTTCTTGGACATTATCAGATTCAAATCGGGGTAGAGCAACGGCAGCAATGATGCCCATTACTACAATCACAAAAACAAGCTCAATCATTGTAAAAGCTTTTTTCATATGCATTGTAACCCTTTGTGATATAACTTTTTCAAATTATACCACAAATTTAAGAAAAACTAAAATTATACTTTCATATCTTCAGCAAGATGCACATCATAAAGGATGTCATCCCATGGATGACGGTACATAGGCATCGCGAGTCTTTTTTCATCTAAAATATGTCCTATAAAGCCAATACTTCTGCCTAAAATAAAGAAGGCATTGAGCGCACCTGCTTCTATAAATACATCAATCTCCTCTTCGCTATATCCTAAAGCTCTCCACATATCGACCATTAAGATACCGATTGTACCGTCAACATTGAGAATAAGATTATCTTTTTTAGAAGTAGTAAGCTCCTCAACAGTCAATGCATAATCGAGTAGCGGTGTTGCAGGGAATGTCGCTTTTGCAAGCTCTTTGAGCCCATTAACACGCAAATCCGGATTTCGAACTGATTTAATTCTATGACCGATACCCGGAATCGGCACGCCTTCTCTTTTCATATATGCCAAGAACTCAGCAGGAGTCATATCATGAAAATGCGCATGTTTAAAGTATTTAGCCGCACCATCTATAGCACCTCCAAATCTTGGACCTATCGTTAAAAGACCTGCAATTAAAGAAGAGATAACATCTTTACCGGCACGCGCCGTTACTTTTGCATTATGCGCTCCACTTACTGCCGGTCCATGATCAGCAACCGTCTTAAGTACAGTCTCTAGGAAATCCACCGCCCATCTTGGGTATCGTTTTTTAAACCACAAAATACTCATAACATCACCTATAGTGAATCCCGTATCAGGTGTTGCAACTGAACTTATAGGATATCCGCAATATGTTGCTTCTTCGCCTCTATCATCAGAGATAGTACAAACAAAATTTTTGTTTCTTCTTGTTTTTGGTATCTCATTGATCTTTGGCTCTTCTATTTCTCGAATAACACCCTCTTTTTTCAACTTATTATAAACATCCGCAATAGTATCAGGAAGATCATTGAAAGAATTAGGAACATAAATGCCTGCTTCTTTCATCGCTTGATTTTTGGCTTCAGCTGTTTCTCTCACGGCATTTGCGCTTGCGCCTGCATGACCAAATTGCACACCACTATCATAATATTTGGCAATTGTTCCTATACACCAAGCAATAATCGGCTTTGTGATCTTTCCACTTTTAACCGCCTCAATCACCTTATACTCTTCAGTACCGCCTACTTCACCTAAAAGAAGCATATATTTAACTTGCGGATTATCTTGCATTCTTAGAAGATTATCTATAAACACAGAACCGACAAATCTATCACCACCTATAGCAACACCTTCTGCGATTCCATCGGCATTGATCGAGATGATATTTGAGAGCTCATTAAAAAGACCCCCGGATCTTGTCACGAGTCCACAAGAGCCTGCTCTATGGAGTTTCGAATTGATGATGTTGTTAATTGTACCACCGATATTTGCTATCTTAAATGCACCCGGAGTAATAGCACCGACTGTTGCCGGACCTATAACTGTAACGCCGAGCTCTCTTGCTTTTTCATTCATACCTCGCGCAAGTCTCTCGGGAATTCCCTCTGCCGTTATCATAATGGTTTTAAATCCACCAAGCTCAAGCGCTTCCATAGTTACATCATATGCCGTTCTAAAAGATGCAAAGTTGAGCAGCACATCAGCATTACCAAATGCCTCTTTTGCCTCTTGTGTGGTTTTGAATAATGGCACCATAATCTCATCACCGCCCCAAAAAAACTTCTCAAATTTAGAAGCAGAAGTTGGAGCGACAATAGCAGCTACTGAAGGTTTTTCTCTACCTATAGTATAGTCATAATCTAGCATTCTTTGGATCGCACTGGAGTTGTTGTTCCAAAAAATTGCTTGTGTATCTTTATTAAATAGACTCATCTTCTCTCCTTACTTCTCTAAAGCCATACGAACGATATCCGTGACATGTGTTTCCGGACCGTAAACTTCTATATATAAACCTAATCTATCGGCAGCTTCTTTAATATCTGCTAACCCTTTTTCATAATTTGGTCCACCTCTTCTGACATATATTCTCACGCCGACCTCTTTCATTTTTTTTGCATATTTTTCAAATGCCAAAATGATGCCCGTAAATGTCTTTGCAACATCGGTAAAATTTGCAATCGCACCACCTATAATAAGAACTTTATCTCTTCCTTTGGCATCTTTTTTTCTTGTCATGAGATCAAGAATAGTCTCCGCATAAAATGCGGTTTCATCCGTCGTAGGTCCACCGCTATATTCGCCGTAATTTGCCAAATCTTCAATACCTGCAAAATCTGCAATAGTATCTGCATAAACAACAGAAGCACCCCCGCCCGCAACCATAGTCCAAATACGAGCATCAGGTTTCAATACAGTAAGTTTAAGTGATGCCCCGCTCTTTGAGTCGGCATCTTCAATAGCAAGTACTTCAGGTGATTTCTCTTCCATTCCAAATGCCACCGGATATTCAACATTGCCCCATTGCTCTCGCATAAGAAATCCTGCGGTATCATCAAGTTTAGCAACCATATCCAAAAGCTCTATTTTATTGCCTTGCATCACAAACGGATTTATCTCAAGATATGCAAAGTTAAGTTCCCTGTAAGCTTTAAAAAATCCTATTGCAAATTTCGCAAAACCCTCTTTATCTTTGACTGCAACATCTTTAGGTATATTTGCTTGTATCTTTGAGGCAATCTCCTCTTCTGTTGCATTAATATGAAAAGTAACTTCAACAACTTTATCCCAATTTTCCTCAACCTCCATGCCCCCTTCAGCTGACATATAAAGCACATCATCTTCGCCGACACAAGTTGCACTAATATAATACTCCTCTTCTTGGGAATGCGGCGTAAAAGGCTCCACGATAAAGTGTGTTAAAAAATCCTCTTTAGGCTCACCCCTAGGTGTATCACCGTCAAAATCAAAATAAACTTTTTGTTTAGCATCTGCTTTTTCATCTATCCAAGATGCCGCTTTTTGCAAGCTCACATCTCCGGGCTTACTATCTCTAAAAAGAACAAGATTATTTTTACCTCTTTTTCCAAAGAGCATGTCCGGTTTTGCCACAAGCGATTTACTTGTCAACCAACCACTCTTTTTAGATATTTTTTTGAGTTCATCCCCACTCTTAACCAAAACTGTCTCGTAAGAGTATGTGAAATCCGGGAAATACTTTTCCCAATGCTTTGCCAGTATCGACTTTGCATCATATTCTCTAATAGCCTTTTGTGCCATCGAGCTCTCCTTTTTTTAAATTATGGATATAGTAGCATGTGCGAGTTTCAAACCTTTTTGGAAAGTAAAAATAAATGTTCATTTGGACTATATGTGTGTATTTTGGAAACAAAAAAGGTACAAAGCTGATAAAGCACCGCTAAATATCGCATTGAGAAATTCCATAATATCGCATTTGGTAACGCTCTTTGATACTTTTTGACTCATAACAATCAATATTTTTAACTTTAAGCTCTTTAGCTTTCCAATAAGGCGCATAGACCTTATAGGCAAAATGGCGTGAAGAATCATCAAAGAAAATAAAAAGCGACTTATGAAAAACTATAGTCGCAGAACTAAGCATCATTACTATCAATACAGCATAGAAGCCTATCTTATGTTTAAATCTATATTGTGGCAAACGGCATCTAAAACTTCTATAAAAAAGTTTTACCATGGGAAGTAATGCAATAATCATATAGGGTGCAAAATCGATAATATTTACTTTTTGCCTGATTGAGAGCATCAATGAAACAACGAATGAAAAGAAAGATATATACCAAATGATATCCTTCTCTCCTTTAACAAGTATCCTATACATACTATAGGCAAAGAAAAGAAATAAGAACGGGGAGAATACTGCAGCCAAAGCTCCGAAATTCTCTAAAAAATGACCCGATGGTTTACCACCAACAGGAATAAAACTTCCAAAGAAAAAACAGAGTCCAATAAAAAGTATGGAGCTTATCAATAAAAATCTGTTTTTGAAGAAAAGCGCATAGATAGCAAGTGCAACATAAATAATGATGGCGGAATGGTGTACAAAAAGAAGTGAAAATAGCACTAAAAATTGTGCAATTTTCCATCCTTTAAAATGTAACCAAATGAAGAGGAGCACGCCAAAAAGTAAAACCATAGACTCATTTGCCAATGTAGCACCCACTAGAGTGCCGGGCAAAAACATAAAGACTACCGTTGCAAGATAAACATCTTCGCTTTTTGTGAAATATTTTTGTGAAACAGCAAAAAACATCAAAGCCGAAAGCACTCCGAAAAGAACAAAAACAGCCCGAAGTCCAAAGAAGTCGCCAAAGGTCGATTTACCCAAATGCATCGCTTTTGAAACCCATGAAGAAGATGTAAAAAATACTTCTGCTTCATGAGGAGTAATGGGTGTTGTAGCACTCAAATAAAAGAGTGTAGCTGTAAAAAGCAGAAAAACCAAACAGAGATGATAAAACTTCATAGCTTTAAAGCTTGAGAAAATTATCAAGCATTTTGTGCCCAAACTCACTCATGATAGACTCAGGGTGAAATTGCACACCGTAGATTGGCTTATCTTTAATCTCAAGCGCCATGATCTCTCCATCATCTTTGCTATGTGCCGTTGGAATGATATCATCATTTAACGAATCCGACTTAACAACCAAAGAGTGATACCTCGTTGCTCTAAATTCATTTGGCATATCATTAAAAACAACACTTGGTCTATCGACTGCTATTTGAGAGGTTTTGCCATGCATCATATTTTTAGCTCTTACTACTTGAGCGCCATATGCTTGTGCTATGCTCTGATGCCCCAAGCAGATGCCAAATATCGGCGTAGTTTCACCAAACTCTTTGATGACATCAAGTGTCACGCCTGCATCATCGGGCGTTGATGGTCCCGGAGAGAGGATAATCTTTTCAGGCTTTAAAGCTTTGATCTCATCGATTGTAAGCTCATCATTACGAATCACCTTCAAATCAGCGCCAAGCTCTTTAGCATACTGGACGATATTGTATGTAAAACTGTCATAATTGTCTATCATTAAAACCATAGGTACTCTTTAGTGCAAATATAAGGAATTATACCCTTTATTGTTTTGGATTCGAGTTAAAGATCAACACTCCAAAAAAAATCGATCCACTCAGTCGCCTCTTTAACATACCAATCAGGCTTAATCTTGGCACTGGATTTATAAAATATCGAGGCAACAAAAAAGGTAACTTGCGGAAATCTTTCATGCAAAGTATCTAACACCTCCATGAGTGTATCGCCACTATCAACGATATCATCAACGATGAGCACACTCTTTGCGCTACTCAAGTCGGGAACATTAAATATCCAAACCTTATCTAACTTAGTCGTATCATCATACCCTATAGAATTAATGGCATAAACTTTGCGAATGTTATAGTGCTCACCAAGCATATGCCCCATAGTCAACCCGCCTCGTGCGATTGGAAGTATGGTATCAAAAGGACGGTCTATCTTTTGAACCAATATCTTTAAATCTTCTAAAAATTCGCCATAAGCATAGTAGTGTTTTTTCATGACATAAGTATATAAAAAATCACCCTATGTTGCAAGGCAAAGTTTACTTAGCTATTTTTGGAGGCGTGTAGTTAAACTTCTCAATCAATAATCTATCACGATTATAAATGAGGTTAATTGATTCTTGGTCGTAGTAATCAGATATCGCAAGAGGTCTACTGGATGCATTTATCTTTTTGGCACTCCATATCTCATTTTTTTCTTCTTGAGTGAGTGGTTTTATCTTTTCAACAGCTTTGCAAAAGTTATCCTCTAAGGATTCTTGACGAATAAAAAAGTCGATATAACAGTTCTTTTTTTCAAACTCCACTAAATCGGTGTAATTTGAGATTACTCTTGGATTTTTTAAATCACTACTATTTGAGCAACAAAGATTGAGATATCTATAGGACATAAAACCACAAAATTCACTCGCTACAAAGTCTCCATAACCATCACTTAACCAAGTAGCATTGTTTGGGTCGTGCAAAAGTTTTAACCATTTTCTAAATGATTCTATATTTGTATTTTCATCATACACATCACGCCAACAAGAGATATCTTTTGTTGCTTCATAAAATAATGCAAAGTAATTTTTGAGCGGATTCTTCAGAGTTAGCTTCAATGCATGACGATAGTTTCTTCTTGTAAGTTGATTCATCAATCTACCATTACCTTGAACCCCAAATGTCCACAAAGAGAGATACCAATCCCAAGGGTTTCGTATAGATGAGAGTAAGTAGACACCTGAATTAATCTGATCTTTTGATGCTGCAATATGCTTTTCAGCCTTCTTAC
>JAFGVX010000090.1 GCA_016937775.1 Campylobacterales bacterium
CTATAAGATAGAGCGCGTGCTCTTTTTTCATACAAAGCCATGGTGGAATATCACCTATTTTATCTTGCCTCTTTTGCTCTACTGGAGCGCGCAATATTTTGAGTCTATCGCGCTGTATGCATCGATCGCTATACTTATCGTCTATTGTTTAGCGCTTTTTTTATGGGTTAGAGGTCTTGATAAACCACTTGTTTTTACGGCACGCATCAAGCGATTTTTTGCCATACTTTTTGTGATATCTTTGCTTTTTGCCCTATTGGATTTTAAAGTGATACTTCTCTCACTTGTACTTGCCTTTTTACTTTCGGTCGGTTTAGAGAAGATGCTTTTTTTGGGTTATAAAAAAAGAGCACAAGCGAAACTAGAGAGCATGGATGGGCTTGTCGTAATTGGTGTCACGGCAAGCTATGGAAAGACAAGTATCAAAAATATGATAGCCCATATTATCGGCAACAAATATAGAGCTTATGCAACACCAAGATCGGTTAATACGCTTGGCGGTGTGATCAAGGATATCAATGAAGACCTTCCGAGCGATACACAAGTTTATATCGTCGAGATGGGTGCGCGAGGCAAGGGTGACATCGCCGAGATATCTCTTTTTGTAAAACCGCAATATGCAGTTGTAGGCAAGATAGGTCCTGCGCATATAGACTATTTTAAAACTTTAGAAAATATCCGAGATACGAAGATGGAAATTACTCAGAGTCCTGAGCTAAAAAAAGCTTTTGTTCATACAAGTGCACATATAGCCGAGCAAGATAACATCACTCTCTTTGGCGATGATATAACAGAGATAAATGCTAGCCTTGCCGGTGTGAGCTTTAAGCTTGCCGGCAAGGAGTATAGTACACATATTTTAGGAGCTTTTAATGCACTCAATATCGCTGCGGCTATTAGGATTGCCCAAAGCTTAGGAGTGGATGAGGGCGAGATATCTAGAAGAGTTGCCACGCTTGAGCCAACACCGCATAGACTTCAAAAGATAGAGAGTGGCGGTAAAATCATCATTGATGATAGTTTTAACGGTAATATCGACGGGATGCTAAGTTCTTTTGAGCTTGCAGCAACCTATGGTGGCAGAAAAGTCATCATCACACCGGGGCTTGTCGAAGTGGATGACGCACTCAATATCCAAGTGGCCCAAAAAGCCAATGAGATATTTGATCTTGTGATTGCAACAGGTGAGCTTAATTATGCGATATTTAAAGAGCATGTTGCGCCTCAAAAACTTTTAAAGTTAGAATCGAAATCTCAGATGCAAACACTGCTAGCAAGAGAGACACGAGCGGGTGATTTGATTCTCTTTGCAAATGATGCGCCGAGTTTTGTATGATTCGTATAGTTTTCATCTTTGTCGCCTTTTTCTCTCTCTTGTTTGCCAACGAGATAACACTCACAAAGGCACAAGAGGAGTATATCGCTCAAAAAGTATGGCAAAATGAGGGTGCCGGGCTTGATAAATATCTTATCCACTGGAATGATGGAGAGGATTTTATCTCGCTTGGTATCGGTCATTTTATCTGGTTTTCAAAAGATCATACCGAGCGCTTCCGTGAAGTTTTTCCACTCGTTTTAGAGTATATGCAAAAGCGTGGGGTTGTATTGCCTGATTGGTTAAATGTGCAGAGTGATTGCCCGTGGAGTGATAAAGCCTCCTTTATGCGATCAAAAACTACACAAGATGCGACATATAACCGACTTTTTGATTTTATCGACAGCACAAGAGCATACCAAGCCGGATATATGGTGCATAGACTCCAAAGAGCTCTTCCTGCGATGCTAGAGACGATCGATGATATGGACAAAAGAACACTCATAGAAGAGCGATTTAATGCTATTTTATTAAACAGCGATGGAAACATCAACGAGCACGGGCTTTATATCCTCCTTGATTATGTCAATTTTAAAGGTGAGGGCACATTGGAAAGTGAACGATACAATGGCGAAGGGTGGGGGCTTTTGCAGGTATTGGAGCATATGGATGCAAACAGTAGTGATCGATTTCAAGCATTTAGCGATAGTGCAAAAGCGATGCTGGAGCGGCGCATCAAAAATTCTCCGCAAGGGCGAGGTGAGAGTCGTTGGAGAGCAGGGTGGTTTAAAAGACTCGATACATACATTTTGGATAAGCAATGAAAAGTTATATGAGATTTGCCGATAGACTCTCCCTTGCTTCGGGAGCTATAGCCTCGGTTATTTTATTGTTACTTTGCGGTATTGTTGTTTATGATATCATTATGCGCTCACTTTTTGATTCAACTTCCGCTCTTTTTTATGAGATTTCTTGGCATCTCTTTGATGTAGTTTTTTTGTTAGGGCTTTCCTATGCTCTTTATCATGAGAGTCATGTTCGCGTTGATATTTTTTATTCAAAATATACACAAACGACAAAACATATAGTTGATTTTTTCTCTATGACACTTTTGGCAACTCCTTTTATTATTTTTATTATATGTAATTCAGGAGAGATGGTCTATCAGAGTTTCGTGCAGATGGAGGGCTCAAGTGATCCGGGAGGACTGCCTTATAGATACATCATAAAGTCATTTGTGGTTATAGGATTTGTTTTACTTCTTTTGCAGGTAGTATCAAAAGCTATGCACGCATTTTTGAGCATTGAATCAAAAAAAATAAAAAGAGCTATAATTACATCACTAGCCTTACTATTTATCGTGATCTATCTTGCCTATATGAGTGATGTTGTTTTTGTGCTAAATCCTATAGTATTGATCGCGATTTTGGCATTTACAATGCTCATGATTGGTTTTGAAATCGCTTTTGTTTTTGGAGCTATCGCACTTCTGTTTTCCACGATTACCTATGAGCTTGGCTTGGAGTCTTTAGAGCTTCTCTCATTTAGAACATATGGCATCATGACCAATTTTACTCTCTTAGCAGTCCCTCTTTTTATCTTCATGGGGCTTATCTTGCAAAAGGCAAAGATAGCAGAAGATCTTTTAGTATCGATGGGCAGACTCTTTGGTGTCATACGAGGTGGACTCGCTGTATCGGTTATCTTGGTTGGCGCGATTTTAGGCGCAAGTACAGGAATAGTCGGTGCAAGCGTAGTGATGATGGCATTTATTGCATTGCCTGTGATGCTAAAGCAACAATATTCACCTGCGCTTGCCTCCGGCTCAATAGCAACAGGAGGTACTCTAGGGCAGATCGTACCACCTTCAGTTGCGCTTATCATTCTCGGTGATCAGATGCATCTTGACATGAAAGACCTTTTTAATGGTGCAATAGTACCGAGTATATTGCTTGTACTGCTTTATATAATTTATATTTTACTAATCTCGTTTTTTAAAAAAGAATATGCGCCTGCAATCAAATCACATGAGCCATACAAAGATGTTTTGCTTGTTGCACTCAAAGCAATGTTTGCTCCATTCTTGCTTATTGTCATCGTTCTAGGATCAATCCTAGCAGGACTTGCCTCGCCGACGGAATCCGCGGCAATAGGGGTATTTTTTGCTATATTTTTAGCTTTTTTTAAAGGATCGTTGCGTATTGATATTATAAAATATGCACTCACAGAAAGCGTGAAACTGACATCAATGATAATGCTCATACTTATTGGCGCAACAGCATTTTCACTTGTGTTTAATGAGCTTGGAGGAAGTGAGATTGTTTATAGTTTTTTTGAACATAATATTGAGAGTAGAATAGGGTTTATTTTCTTAGCAATGGCTATTATATTTATCCTCGGTTTTTTTATCGATTTTATAGAGATTATTTTCATTGTTGTTCCTATTATTTTGCCGATTGTCTATTTTTACGATATTGATCCTATATGGTTTGGTGTACTCATCGCAATGAACATTCAAGCATCATTTCTCACGCCACCTTTTGGTTTCTCGCTCTTTTTCCTCAAGGGTGCCGCCGGAGATACGCTTGCAACTTCAACCATATATAAAGGAGCTCTCCCATTTATTCTCCTGCAACTTGTAGCGATAGCTATCGTAATCTACTATCCAAATCTTATCTATATCTTTAGAGGCTAAGATGAAATTTCTAAAAGAGATACTCCTATTTATACTCATCTTCTTTGTACTCTCATTTGTGATTAATGAATTTAGAAAGAGTGAGCAGACACCAAAGGTACTGGGTGATTTTAAGTATCAAACTCTTGATGCAGGCATCTATGACATCCAAGAATATGGTGGCAAACCGACTATTGTCCAATTTTGGGCAACATGGTGTAGAGTGTGTAAAGTAGAGATATCCAATATGGATGCGCTCTCAAAAAATTATAATGTTATAACCGTTGCTGTGAGTTCCGGAAATGATTCTGATATAATGTTATTTTTAAAACAAAAAGATTTACACTTCAAGGTCATCAATGACAATGAGGGTAAATTGGCAAAAAAGTTTGGCGTCAATGTCTATCCGACCACATTTATCTATAATGCAAAAAATGAGCTAAAGTTTAGCGAGACAGGATACATAAGTGAGCTTGGAGTAAGAGCGAGAGTCAAATTGATACAATAAAAGGAGTGATTTTGAGTAGTGCAATAGAGAGATGCGGTGGCGCGTGTGAGATTTGTAGTAGTAGTGAGGATATCAGAGAGTATAGTGTTGAGGGGATGGACGAGGGCGTTGCTATTTGTGCACTTTGTGCGGCAGATATCGAAGAGCCTTCAAATAATCCAAATCAATTTCGCTCTCTCGTTGAGACGATTTGGAGTCCTATAGCACCATTACAAGTGCTCTCCTATCGATTGCTTAAAAAACTACAAGATGAGTCTTGGGCACTTGATACACTGCAGATTGCTTACCTTGAACCTGAGCTTTTAGCAATTGCAGATTCTATCTTTGAAGAGAGTGCAAGTGAGCCTACAAGAGACAGTAATGGCACAGTGCTCCAAGAAGGTGATAGTGTTTCTATCATTAAAGATCTTGAGGTTAAAGGAGTAGGATTTACAGCCAAACAAGGCACAACCGTGAAAAATATTCACTTGACTTCTAATCCTGAGCAGATAGAGGGTAGAGTAAATGGCGTTAAAATTGTGCTGTTAAGTAAGTTTTTGAAAAAGATATGATTTTTACGCTAAGGTGTTTAAACACCTTAGCGTTATTTGACTTCTATTTTTTTAGTCTCTTTGATTGCTTCTTTAAGTTTTGGTATTACAATCTCAAGAACACCATTTTCACTATTTGCCTCTATATTTTCTCTATCAGCATTTTCCGGAATGTTAAAACTGCGTTGAAATTTTCCGTAAAAACTTTCCATTTTATAGTATTCATCCTCTTGGGTGGATTGTTTAAAATTCCTTTCTCCTGATATGGTAATCATATCCTCATTGAGATCAACATGGATATCTTCTTTTTTTACTCCAGGTAGATCAACTTCGATATGATAAGCATATTTCCCTTCTTTTGTATTGACTGATGGAGTAAAATATGAAAAACCGTCATTTTCATCATCTTTGTATCTTAGTGCTTGCATTAAGCGCGACTCTAAATCTTTAACCGGATTAAATTTTGTAATCAACATTTTTACCTCCTAAGTAATTTTTTAAAATTATATCAAGTTTAGTCATTTCTTGTCAAGTTTATTGTATGAGATTATTTAACTTTAGATATTTGATATTTTAAAAATTTTTCAAAACCCTTTTGTGAGGATATCAAAAAGATAAGCTATCTCATTATCTTCAAGATAGAGACTTGAGCTGCTCTCAAAAAAACCTAAAAGCTTTTTTTTGTTTATAGAGGGGGTGTAGATACATTCAGGATGTGCCGGTTTAAAAGCTTGCATGAGTGCCACATCTTCTTGTATCTTGCCCTCACAGATATAGCATCTCTCGGGCAGATTGAGTCTTCCTTCAAATTTTAAGAGCTTAATATAGTTTTCGCATGCGACTCTTTTTGGATTTTGCTTTTCCCATCTTTTTGCCGCTTCTAAAAGAAGTTCAAAGTAGAAATTCTCGATCTCATGCGTATCTCTAAGATGGGGAATAAAGGAGCGTATAAAATTATGCCACAAAAGAAGACGATTTTTATCTTTGAGCCAAGGAAAACCGATATGTGATAAATTTCTAAGGCGTGGCATAAAGCTACTATGTGTATCTTCATTTTCATAGTCCAAAAGATACCCTACTTGCAAGATAGAGTGTCTTGCTCCGTAAAAACGGTAGTAGCTTTTTATCTCATCTCTACTAAGAATTAAAGCTATCATATCTTCGTTTTTTGCTCTTTTAAGCTCTAGCACAAAACCTTTAATGTGCAATCCTTTGTATCGTAAATTCTCTGATATTATAGTGCAAGTCTCTTTAGAAAAGCATCCTGATACTCTCCATCAGACTTTTAGTATTTTTTGAGTATAATCAGGCTCATTTTAGGGCGATTTTCGTATCGTCTAGCGAAAAAATACTAAAGGTTTGCTTATGCATGATTTATTTACCTCTTTTAAGGACAATTGCGGCTTTGGGCTTTTGGCTTCGATTGACAATAAACCTTCCCATAAAAATCTAGAAGATGCTATAGAATCGCTTTCACGAATGATGCATAGGGGGGCGATTGCAGCAGATGGAAAGACAGGCGATGGAAGTGGCTTGTTGCTCTCGATTCCAAGAGAATTTTTTGCAGAAGTAGCAAAAAAAGATGGTGTGATACTTCCGGAAATTTATGCGGTCGGTATGGTATTTGCTTCAAGCGAGAATGACTTTAATATCATTAAAGAGGTATGCTATAACAATGATTTGAGACTTATCTACACTAGAGAAGTTCCTTTGGATGAGAAGGCTTTAGGAGAAGAGGCTTTGAAAAATCTGCCAATTATCAAGCAAGTTTTTATAGCACCAAATTCTTTAATGGGCACAAGAAGATTTAACGCACTCGTGTATCTCTCGAGACGCGAGATAGAAGCAAGACTCAAAGAGAACCCCGAGTTTTATATCCCCTCATTTTCTTCATCAACGGTCTCTTACAAAGGGCTTGTTATGCCTACGCATATTAAAGAATTTTACAAAGACCTTCAAGATAAGGATTTTAAAGTATCTTTCGCACTTTTTCATCAAAGATTTTCTACAAATACACTTCCAAAGTGGAAACTTGCTCAGCCGTTTAGAATGATTGCACATAACGGTGAGATCAATTCGGTTACCGCAAATAGATTTAATGTCATATCAAAAAGCGAATTTTTAAAAAGTGATATATTTTCCGACGACGAGATTAGAAGACTTACCCCTATTATCCAGCAAGGTATGAGTGATTCGGCAAGTTTAGATAACTTCTTTGAATTTTTACGGGTAAACGGCGTAGATTTCTTTAAAGCCGCGCGATCACTCTTGCCTGCTCCATGGCAGAATGCTCCGCATATGGATCCGAAATTAAGAGCATTTTATGAGTATATCAGTACATGTTTTGAGCCGTGGGACGGTCCTGCTGCTGTGAGTATGACTGATGGAAGATATATAGGATGCGTGCTAGATAGAAATGGTTTGAGACCCGCAAAATATATCATTACAAAAGACCAAAGATTGCTTGTTGCTTCCGAATATGGTGTTTTAGATATTCCCGAGGATGAGATATTGGAGCGAGGCAGATTACAATCGGGTGAGATGATCGGTCTTGATCTTAAGTATGCAATGGTGCTCAAGAGTAATGATATAGACAACTATCTTAAAAATAGAGAACCTTACGGAAAATGGCTCAATACAAATATGATTTACCTTCAAGAGCATATGAATGATCCGTTTTCCCATATAGATATCCCTCCAAAAGAGGAGCTTGAAGCAAGACAGAGATTTTTTAATATAACGCTTGAAGTGCAAGAGCAGGTTTTTGAGACTATGATCGAAGAGGGGAAAGAGACGACTGCTTCTATGGGCGACGATACACCGCTTGCTGCATTTTCGACGAAACAGAGAAATTTCAGTGATTTTTTTAGACAAAAATTTGCTCAAGTTACTAATCCCCCAATTGACCCAATTAGAGAAAAGGTTGTAATGAGTCTCAATACCGGTTTTGGAGAGACGCGAAATATTCTTTCCGATGATGCCGAACATGCAAAAAGACTCAAAACAATCTCACCGATACTCTCTCAAGAAAAACTTGATATTCTTAAAGCGTTCGGTAATGAGAAAGATCCCCGATATGATGCAAGTTATAAAGCAAAAACTTATTCGACTGCTTTTAAAATAGGACTCAAAAAATCACTCGATACTTTAGTGAAAAAAATTGTGAATGATGTTGCAAAAAAGGGAATTAGAACAATCATACTTGATGATAGAGCGATCGATAAAGCTACAAAAGTTATACCGATGCTTATGGTCACCGGAAGACTCAATCAGGCACTTTTGGATGGGAATGTAAGACATCTTTCAAGTATTGTGGTTGTAACGGGGGAGGTGTATGATTCGCATATGGCAGCATGTATGATAGCATACGGTGCTTCGGCAATCTATCCATATATGCTCTATCAAAGTGTAGCAGCGATGCAAAGAAGAAAAGAAGAAGAGCACGATTTTGCACCTACGCTTAAGAAAGTAAGGAAATCAATCAATGCCGGTCTTTTGAAGATTATGTCAAAGATGGGTATTTCTACGATATCAAGTTATAGAAATTCAAGTCTTTTTGACGTGATAGGACTAAGCAAAGAGATAGTAGATGAATGTTTTTCAAGATCATACTCTATTTTGGGTGGTCTTGATTATGCTGATATTGAAGCAAGAATTACGCAATATCATCAAGAGGCATATGATATCAAGACAAACTATCAGATATTTCCGATCAATATCGGCGGGTATTACAAATACCTTGACGGCGGCGAATTCCATGATTATTCTCCTGCGGTTGTTCATGCTATTCATAGACTTTCAAAGAGTGGGAAAAAAGAGGATTTCGAGGGACTTAAAGAGCTTGTTAACAAGAGAGATAAAAAATTTATTCGAGATTTCTTTACGCTTAGAAGCGATAGAGAGCCTATCAATATAGAAGAGGTCGAGTCTAAAGAAGATATATTTAAAAGATTTTCAACGGCTGCAATGTCGCTTGGCTCAATATCCCCAGAAGCACATGAGTGTCTCGCAGAAGCGATGAATACCATAGGCGGATTGAGCAATTCCGGCGAAGGCGGAGAGGATGCTGCAAGATTTGGTACGATCAAAAACTCAAACATCAAACAAGTTGCATCTGGAAGATTCGGGGTAACTCCGGCGTATTTAAGATCGGCAAAAGAGCTTCAGATAAAAGTAGCCCAAGGGGCAAAACCGGGAGAGGGCGGTCAACTTCCGGGACACAAAGTGAGTCCGCTTATCGCAAGATTGAGACATACGATGCCCGGTGTCACGCTTATATCGCCCCCCCCTCATCATGACATCTATTCTATTGAGGATCTCGCACAGCTGATTTTTGATCTTAAGCAGGTAAATCCCGAAGCGAGAATCGCCGTGAAGTTGGTTTCAACACTTGGTGTCGGAACGATAGCAGCAGGTGTAGCAAAAGCGTATGCTGATAAGATTATTATTTCCGGGGCTGACGGTGGTACCGGTGCTGCACCGATAGGATCAATCAAATTTGCGGGTAACCCTTGGGAGATTGGGCTTATAGAGGCACATAATGCACTAAAAGCCAACAATCTTAGAGGTCAGGTAATGCTTGAGACTGATGGAGGACTTAAAACGGGATTGGATGTGATAAAAGCAGCAATATTCGGAGCGGAATCTTATGCATTTGGAACCGCCGCCTTGACGGTACTTGGGTGTAAGATACTTCGTATTTGCCATCTCAATAGATGTAGTGTCGGTATTGCAACGCAAGATCAACGTTTAAGAAGTGAGCATTACGAGGGAAGTGTAGAGCGAGTTATTAACTATTTTAACCTATTAGCTGATGATATTCGAGAGATACTTGCCTCTTTGGGGTATAACACCATCGAAGAGATTATAGGTAGAGTCGATTTACTTGAAGTGCTTGATGATGCATTTTCTAAAAAGTTTAATTTCGATTCATTGATACATCGACTTGATGGAGTTGATACGAGACAAGTTGCATCCAATGAACCTTACGATAAAAATAATTTTGAAAAAAATATACTTGAAGAGGTAATGCCGGTTATTAAAAATCCAAAAGATAATATCGTTATAGAGAGCGAGATAGCCAATACCAATAGAAGTTTCGGTGCGAGAATTTCAGGTGAGATTGCAAAATATTATGGTGATAGCGGGCTTCCAAGCGGAACTATTACGATGAAGTTAAAAGGAACTACCGGACAGTCTCTAGGTGCATTTTTGGTTGAAGGTGTCAATATATATGTCGATGGAGCGGGAAATGACTATATCGGTAAAGGAATGCACGGCGGTATGATTGCCATCACTTCTCAGATGAGTAGAGAGGGGTATTCGCTTGGTGGAAATACCTGTTTATACGGTGCTACGGGAGGAAAATTATATATTAGCGGTCAAGTCGGTGAACGATTTGGTGTGAGAAATTCAGGTGCTATTGCTATCGTAGAGGGAACAGGAGATCATCCTTGTGAATATATGACAGGTGGTGTTGTAGTTATCCTTGGTAAAACAGGTGTGAATTTTGGTGCAGGGATGACGGGTGGTGTCGCATTTGTCTATGATGTTGCGCATGAATTTGTTGAAAATATCAACAGAGAACTTGTTGAACCGACAAGGATTGATACTGATGATACAGATATTGAAAGATATTATCTGAAAAAACTTCTCAAAGATTATTATAGTGAAACAAAAAGCGAGATTGCTAAAAAAATATTGGATGATTTTAGAGTTGAGATAAGAAATTTTTGGATGGTAAGACCAAAAGATATGAAGGGTCCACTCAAAATAGGAGCAGGGGAGTAATATGCAAAAGTTTTATGAATTAAGCAGAATAGATGCAAAAAAAAGAGATGTTATTGAGCGCACGAAAGATTTTGACGAGATATATGAGATTTTTACGCCTGAAAAAGCGAGTGATCAATCTGAGCGATGCATCCAATGTGGTGATCCCTATTGTCACAACGGGTGTCCTTTGCATAACTTCATCCCTCAATGGCTCAAATCTACGGCATATAAAGATATTGATTTTGCATTTGCTCTCTCTAACGCCTCTTCGCCATTTCCTGAAGTAATGGGAAGAATATGTCCACATGATAGATTGTGTGAAGGAGCGTGTACATTGAACGATGGGTATGGAGCGATTACGATCGGCTCTATCGAGACCTTTATCACAGAAGAGGGACTAAAAAAAGGACTAAAGCCAAAATTTAGTAAACCTATAACTGATAAAAAGGTTGCAATCGTCGGTGCTGGACCTGCGGGTTTGTCTGCTGCAACTTTTCTCTTAAGGGATGGTGTGCAAGTAGAGATATTTGATAGACAATCACGTGCAGGAGGATTGCTTACTTATGGAATCCCCGGGTTTAAACTCGATAAAAATATTGTTGCTAGGAGAATCAAGCTCCTTAAAGAAGCAGGAGCAATCTTTCATCAAAATATAGAGATCGGTAAAGATATAATGTTTGAGCAGCTTACGGAAGACTTTGATGCTATATTTTTAGGTATGGGTGCAACTAAAGGGCGAAAATCGGGCATCCAAGGAGAAGAGGCAAAAAGTGTATATCTCGCTATGGAATTTCTTACTTCGATTCAAAAGAAAATATTTGAAGAAAGATCAAATAGTGTGATTGATGTTAAAGATAAAAATGTCATCGTAATAGGTGGTGGTGATACGGCAATGGATTGCGTGCGAACTTCATTGAGAGAAAAAGCAAAAAGCGTCCAATGCTTTTATAGAAGAGACGCAAATTCTATGCCCGGTAGTAAAAAAGAGTATATCAATGCAAAAGAGGAGGGGGTTGGATTTGAATTTTTTGTTGCCCCTAAGCAGATCATTGTAAATGACAAAGGAGACATTGTTGCGGTGGAGATGATCAAAACAAAATTGAATGATCCTGATGAGAGCGGAAGACAGAGAGTTGAAGAGATAAGCGGCAGTAATTTTAAGATTGAAGCTGATGTCGTAATTATGGCACTTGGGTTTGATATGCAAGAATACTCCTTTTTGGCCGCAAACGGTATTGAGACAGATAGATGGGGGCAGATTATCGTTGACGAAAATTATGAGACTACAAAAAGTGGTATTTATGCAGGTGGAGACTGTCATAGGGGTGCAAGTCTTGTTGTGTATGCCGCTAAAGACGGGAGAGAAGCCGCAAAAGCAATTGCTAAGCGTTTACTCGATTGATAGCAACTGAAGCTATTTATAAATATGTTTCAAATCTGCTCTACGAGGATATGTTTGGTCTCTCATAGGGGGTTTGAAGTAATAATACAAGATGATTATGCTATAGTTTCGAAAGAGAGAGATTTAATTTTTATATAAAATGTTTAGCGAGTTATATTAGGAGAAAATATGAATTTTGGTAGTCTTTTTAGAAGTATGTACGGTAAATCGACTTCAAAAGAGGAAGAGTCAAGCCAAAAAAACCAATGGATTAAGTGTCAGCAATGTAATGCTTTGATGTATTACAAGGAGATAGAATCTAAAGGTGAGGTGTGTCCAAAGTGTCACTTTCATTTTAGAATTGATGGACCTACACGCATCTCTTATCTTGCGGATGATGGAAGTTTTATTGAGCAAGATGCAAGTCTTGTGCCGATTGATCCATTGAATTTTTCAGATAAGAAAAGCTATAAAAAAAGATTAGAAGAAGCAAAAGCAAAAACGGATAGAGCCTCATGTGTTATAAGCGGAAGTTGCACAATAGACGGTCAAAGTGTTGAGCTTGTTGTTTTTGATTTCTCTTTTATGGGAGGGAGTTTAGGTTCTGTCGAGGGCGAGAAGATAGTAAGAGCAATCAATAGAGCCATCGAGCACAGAACCGGTGTGGTTATAGTAAGTGCGAGTGGAGGTGCTAGAATGCAAGAGAGTACCTACGCGCTACTACAAATGAGTAAAACATCTGCTGCACTCAATAAACTCAGTAAAGAGCGGCTCCCCTTTATCTCTATACTTACTGATCCTACAATGGGGGGCGTGAGTGCTTCATTTGCCATGTTAGGAGATATTATCATTGCTGAACCGGGTGCGCTCATAGGTTTTGCCGGACAAAGAGTTATTAAGCAAACAGTTGGTGTTGATTTACCCGAAGGATTCCAGCGTGCCGAATTTTTACTTGAGCACGGTCTTGTAGATATGGTTGTCAATCGTTTTGATATGAAAAAAACTGTAGGTGATCTGTTGAGATTTTTTGATAGACGAAAATGATATATGCACTTATCGATAAGCAATCTTTGATTCAAAAAAATATTGACTTATCATCGTTACTTCATGTACTTAAAAAGATTAATCCTCCGATTTTGCAATATAGAAATAAAAACGAGCAATTAGAAGCAATCAAAAGTGATCTTGCAAATATCCGAGCTGATTTTCAAGGGAAGATCATCATCAACGATCATATAGAGCTTATTGATTTAGCTGATGGTGTGCATCTTGGTCAAGAAGATATTCGTATAATCCATAGCGACATACAAGAAGCTGTTAAAATCATCCGAGATAAAATCGAGAAGAAACTCTTTGGACTCTCAACGCATAACCTCGCAGAGATCAAAGAGGCAAACACTTTAGATATAGACTATATAGGGCTAGGTGCATATAGATTGAGCGGAACTAAGAGCGATGCTAAGGTTTACGGCGAGGGTCTCTTGGAGATAGCAAAATCCTCAAAACATCCGGTTGCGCTTATCGGGGGCGTGAAGCTTGATGATAATTTTGATTCCATAATTACATATAGTGTTATCGGGAGCGATCTTTTTACCCTCTTGTAATATCTATAACCTTTTGGCAACATTCTTTTGTGTTATAATCTTTTATGAAAAAATTTATTGAAAAATATATCGTTGTACTTATTTCGGGTATGATATTTCTTCTAACATTATTGAGTGCATTACCATTCTATAAAGCTGTTACGTATATGTTGGAATTTATCGTAATGATAGAAATTGTAAGAATGGTTATAGACTTTATTGAGAGTAAAAGAGTGCGATTGCGCTTTGTTATAGATATATTTATCATATTTCTTATACGCGATGTTGTGATACAAGTTACACAACCAAAGATCAATGAAGAGCGCATTTTGTTTTTACTTTTTGTTATCTTTGTTTTTTTTCTTTTTCGACTTATGTCGATCTACTATAGCCCATCGGCTACTCCTAAAAATATTGATTAATAAAATTGCTATTTAAAATTGGTTTAATTTGATACGCAACAATACTCTTGTCAAGAGACAAATACCGCACAAAGAAACAATGATAGCACGAGTAAATAAAAAAATCGTATTAAGTTTAGCCGTAGCAACACTTTTTGGAACTATGCTTTTAGCACAACCGGGAGGTATGATGAAATGCCCCATGAATGATAAACCCGGAGCGAAAGGAATGATGTCGCCAAATGCACTTTTCATGGAACTCAATTTAAGTGATGCCCAAAAAGAAAAATTTCAAGCGCTTCAAGCAGAGGCTCAAAAGATACGACCGGAAATGCAAAAATCACGTAAAAATAATATGAGTATGAGTAAATATGTGAGTGAAAAAAGTTTTGATAAGCAAAAGTTTATTGACGATCAAATAAAAGATATGAGCGCGCGCATTGCGTTAAGAGCGGAAAATTTTGAAAAAAGATATAACATTTTAAACGATGAGCAAAAAATAGAGTTTTCAAAAATGCTCAAAGAGCGAGAAGAGCGTATGGCAAACAGAATGAAAAATATGGACTATATGTTGAAAAAGCAAAAAAAATAAATCAATAGATTTAAAATCCTTCCTTAAAAATAATGGTATAATCTCTTCTTAAAAAGAGGGGATTGTTTGAATATTAAGATTATCATTATAGACAAAGGTGGCAAAGATAGGCTCTATGATCCCCTCATAGAGCATTTTATTAAATCATCAAAAAAATTTGCAAATATCGAGATAGTAGAACTCTTCGATAAAAATATCACAAGGGCACACGAAGAGAGTGAGGCGAGTTCACAAAAAGCATACACAAAAATTTTAGAATCTTACCTTCTTGATAATTCCGTAAAAATAACACTTAATCCAACTTCTGAGATGATAGATAGTTTTGATATGGCGAAAATACTTAAGGATAAAGCGTCCATAACATTCTTTATAGGCGGTCCATACGGGCTTGAAAAGGGTTTTATAGATAAAAGTAATTATTCCATTTCTTTTGGTAAAATTACACTTTCACATAAAATAGCTAAAGTTGTCTTATTAGAACAGATATTTCGTGGTTTATCAATAAACGCGAACCACCCATATCATAAATAGGAGTTTTTGTGTTAACTAAAAAAGAGATGCAAGAGTTTAAGGAGAAACTTCTTTTAAGACAAGCTAAAATCGAGAAGAATCTAAATGAGACCTCTATTGAACTTAATGGAATGAGAGAGTTAGAGTTGAAAGATGAGGGCGATTACGCATCTGTTTCAACTGATAGTATAATTGATAGTGCAATTTTAGACCAGCAACGCAAAGAATTAAACGAAATTGAAATTGCTTTAGATAAAATAAACAAAGGTACTTACGGTATTTGCGAAATGTGCGAAGAGCCTATCGGCAAAGCAAGATTGATGGTGAAAAATTTTGCTAGATATTGCATCACGTGTCGTGAGATTACTGAAAAAAATAAATAACAAAGGATAGATCATGAGAATCGGTTTGTATCTCTTTGCTGCCATTACTTTGACAATATTTATAGGCGTTATAGCATATTTTATCAATCCGGCTAACTATATGGTGAGTGCTTTTGGTCTTAATCTCAATCTTCCTGTTGCGATTTGGATTATCTTACCGATGTCTATTTTACTTGTTTTTAGTGCTTTACATATTTTATATTACGGTACAAAAAATTTCTTTAAATTGAGGGCATGGAGAAAAGATATGCAAACTCTTGAAGATGGACTTTATTGGTCTATTCTTCAAGAGCCAAAAGGCGAAAGATATACAACTCAAGAGATGCAAGATGGTGCTTCTTTTCTTTCTGAAGCAAAGGTTTTGGTCTCAAGAGAGAGCGAGATAAAAAACGAGAAGATCAAAGAGGCTGCCGAAATAGTAAATAAGATTATGGATGGAGAGTATGTTGATTTAAAAAACATCTCGAAAAGAATTTCTAAAGAGAATCCTATCAATGTGCAAAATATGCTCAATAGGCTCAATAGTGATTCAAAATTTATCACAATCGTGCTCAAAGACAATGCAGAATATCCAAAAGATATCGTCAGTGAAGCGGTCGATAGATTTGTTGAAGATGCTGATTTTTCTACAGCAATCAAATATATAAATCTTTTGAGTAAAGAGCATTTCTATACGATGCTTGCAAGAATGGATGATGGAGAGACTCTAGGGCTTGACGCAGAGATTGCGAAGAAATTTATCGAAGCTCTTGGATTTGAGTGTGTTGACTATATCATGCTTGCTGCTGCTATCTCAAAAAGCTGGCAGCCTGATAGTGCATTATCATTTTTTAACGGACTTAGAAAAGAAGACGAAAAGCCTGAGAGCGGATACCTCTATCTCCTCTTTGTCTATGAGATGCTCAGTGAAGTGAAAGATTTCTTTGAAGCAAATCCGGAAAATGAGTTTAAAAAATTTAAAATGTTCTACGCGCTTAAACAGACAGGAACCGGATATAAGATAAGTGAACTGCTAGATATATCAACATTATGTGATGAAGATTGATTTTTCAAAACCCCTTTATGTTTTAGCCCCACTTGCGGGCTATACCGACCTCCCGTTTAGAAGTGTTGTTAAAAAGTTTGGTGCTGACTTGACCGTCAGTGAGATGATAAGTTCAAATGCACTTGCTCATATCAATACAAAGACGACAAAGATGCTTCAAAAAAGTCCGCTTGAATCGCCCTATGCGGTGCAAATCGCAGGTTCAAACCCGGATGTGATCAGAAGTGCTATTGCTGTTATCAATGAGCATGAGGGGATTGATATTGTTGATCTTAATTGTGGGTGTCCTGCGCCCAAGATAGTCAACAACCTCTCGGGTAGCTCACTCCTTACTGATCTTAAAGCGATGGCAAAAGCGATAGAGACAATTAAAAAATACTCAAATAAAGAGTATACTTCGGTGAAGATTCGTTTGGGTTTCAATGAAAAAAATCACAGAGAGATAGCGAGGGTTTGTGAAGAGAGTGGTGCTGATTTTATAGCGGTGCACGGGCGTACACGATCAGGAAGATTTAAATCGGAAGTTGATTATGATGCGATTGGTGAGATAAAAGCGATGCTCAAAATCCCTGTCATCGCAAATGGTGATATCGATAGTGCATTGAAAGCAGAACAAGTTTTGGCACATACTGGGTGTGACGGCGTTATGGTAGGGCGTGGGGCGATGGGAAAACCTTGGATATTTCATCAGATGAAAAGCGGAAGTGATTCCCTTGATCTCTCGATAGTTAAAGATATTGTCTTAGAGCATTTTGAGCAGATGATTGCCCATTACGGCACTTATGGTACAGTGCTCTTTAGAAAGCATCTTCATACATATTCGAAGATTGGATTACCGGAAGCGTCCGCTTTTAGAGATAAAGTTAACAAGAGTGATGACCCTGCTATTATGAGGGCTTTGATAGAGAGTTTTTTTACGATATAACAGCACCTATTTTCATTTCATTATTGATTATGATATACTATTGGACTTAAATTTTATGGAGATATTATGGGACTAGAGATACCTTTGATTATACTTGGCATATCCACCGGCATCCTTTCGGGATTTTTCGGCATCGGTGGTGGAACAGTTAGTGTTCCGATTTTGCTTTATATGGGCTTTGGTATAAAAGAGGCTATAGGTATATCTGCTATGCAGATGCTCTTTAGCTCATTTGCAGCCTATCTTATCCATAGAAAAAAACAGACATATTCGGCTAAGATAACAAAATATTTTGGGTTTGGCGGTATCGTTGGCGCTATTATCGGTGCTTTTTTGGTGAAATTGCTCAATGAATCCATCTTAGAGTGGCTCTTTTTATCACTTGTCGCTTTTACGCTTATAAAACTTTTTATTTCAAATCCGGAGCCTGCAAAAGAGGAGATAACTTCTAAACCGCTCTATTTTGGTGTTGGAAGCGGTGTGGGGGTATTTTCCGGGATGCTTGGAGTTGGCGGCTCAATCCTTATCACACCTATTACGGTTGGATTTATGGGGTTTCCGCTCAAAAAGGCTGCAGCAGTTGGGCTCTTTTTTGTGATGTTTACTGCTAGCGCATCTTTTATAACACTCTCATGGTTGGGGCTAGTAGATTATAGATCAGGACTCTTTATGACGCTTGGTTCGCTTGTTGGCATATGGATTGGCATATGGATTGCACATCATACTAAAAGCACAAGGTACAAACAGATATTGGTGCTATTTTATGTCTTTATCTTTGTGATAACGGCAAAAAAACTTATAATAGGTTAAAAGATGGATAATATAAAGGTTTTTGGCGCACGAGAACATAACCTCAAAGATATCTCCTTGGAGATTCCAAAAAACAGGCTCGTCGTCATCACGGGATTGAGCGGAAGTGGAAAATCATCTTTGGCATTTTCAACGCTCTATGCTGAGGGACAAAGAAGATATATCGAATCACTCTCAAGCTATGCGCGACAATTTTTAGGCAGGATAGGCAAGCCTGATGTCGATAAGATAGAGGGGCTTACGCCTGCTATCGCTATAGATCAGAAGACGACCTCTAAAAACCCTCGCTCTACTGTTGGGACAATCACAGAGATATATGATTATCTTCGTCTTCTTTTTGCAAGAGTGGGCGAGCAACATTGTCATGAGTGCGGCAAAAAGATATCCTCTATGAGTGCAAGTGATATTATCAATGAAGTTCTGAAGCTCCCCGTAGATTCCAAGATTGTTATCCTTGCTCCTTTGGTCAGGGAGAAAAAGGGAACTTTTGCAGATATGCTTGAATCCCTTCGCCATAAAGGCTATATAAGAGCCATGATTGATGGCACTATGGTAAGGCTTGATGAAGAGATCGAACTTGGTAAAACCAAAAAGCATACCATCAAAGCTGTCGTTGATAGAGTGGTGATTAAAGAGGAAAACCTTGAGCGTATAGCAAGCGATATAGAAAAAGCGCTTGGTGAGAGTTATGGCGAGGTTGAGATAGATATTAGCAACAGCGAGGAGGTTGGCACGCAAAGCCATATCCATTTTAGTGAGCATTTAGCCTGTTTTGATTGTAAGATAAGCTTTGAGCCATTACAGCCTGTAAATTTCTCTTTTAACTCCCCTAGAGGTGCTTGTAGTGCTTGTGATGGCCTTGGTATACGCTATGTGCTTGATATCGATAAGATCATAGATGAAGGACTCAGTATCGATAAGGGTGCTATCAGAGTCGTGTATGGGTTTAACAAAAGCTACTATGCAAAATTTCTCGATGCCTTTTGTGTCAGCGAGGGGATATCAACAAAAGTTCCTTACGGTGAGCTTGAAGAGCATCAGAAAAAAGCGATTCTCTATGGGGCTTCAACGATTGTCAATTTTACTTGGAAACGCCACGCGCTCAAAAGAGAGTGGCCCGGGATCGTAAAGATTGCCTATGATATGTTCAAAGATGAGAAAGATATTACCTCCTATATGACTGAAAAAAGGTGTGATAAATGTGGGGGCCATAGGCTCTCTCCACAAAGTTTAGCCGTCAAGATAGGTGATAAAAATATCGCCGATATTATCGATATGCCGATAGAAGATAGCTATAGATATTTTATGGATGAGAAGAGCTTTGGGCATTTTAATGAACAGCAAACGATGATAGCCTCTTCTATCCTCAGAGAGATCAGAGAGCGTCTCTTCTTTCTTTATGATGTAGGGCTTGGGTATCTCGCTTTGAGCCGTGATGCAAGGACAATCTCAGGCGGTGAGGCGCAGCGTATCCGTATCGCTTCACAGATAGGCTCAGGACTCACAGGCGTGCTTTATGTGCTTGATGAGCCAAGTATTGGATTGCATGAGCGAGACACCATGAAGCTTATCCGTACGCTAAAAACCCTACAGGAAAAAGGCAATAGTGTCATAGTGGTTGAGCATGACAAGGAGACGATAGAATTGGCTGATTTCATCATAGATATCGGTCCGGGTGCCGGTGAGTACGGTGGTGAGGTTGTCTTTGCCGGTACACTTGAAGAGCTCAAAAAATCAGATACATCCACCGCAGCGTATCTAACGGGTAAAAAAAAGATAGAGTTTGATTACCATAGAGAGCAGAAAAATTGGCTTTCCATTAGCGGTGTTGAGCTCAATAATATCAAATCTCTTAACACGAAGATTCCATTGAGCAATTTTGTCTGTGTGACGGGCGTAAGTGGAAGCGGAAAAAGTACACTTATCCTACAAGCATTGCTACCAAATGCACTGCAAACACTTAATCGCTCTACAAAAGCACAAAAGGTCGATGGTGTAAAGATAGATGGCTTGGAATATCTCGATAAAGTTATCTATCTTGATCAAAGCCCCATAGGGAGAACACCGAGATCAAATCCGGCAACTTATACGGGTGTGATGGACGAGATACGAAAACTTTTCATACAAACTAAGGAATCAAAACTTCGTGGCTACAAAGCAGGAAGATTTTCTTTCAATGTCAAAGGTGGACGATGTGAGAAGTGTCAAGGTGAGGGCGAGATCAAGATCGAGATGCATTTCTTGCCCGATGTTCTCGTCACCTGTGATGCGTGCAACGGTACAAGATATAATGCACAGACACTAGAAGTGCTCTATAGAGGCAAGAATATCGCTGAAGTGCTCAATATGAGTGTCGGGAGCGCATTGGAGTTTTTCAAATCGATTCCGGCAGTTGCTACGAAGCTTAAAACACTTGTGGATGTCGGGCTTGGTTATATCAAGCTTGGGCAAAATGTTACCACGCTTAGCGGTGGTGAGGCGCAGCGTATCAAGCTTAGTAAAGAACTAAGTCGTAGAGATACGGGCAAGACGCTCTATATCCTTGATGAGCCGACAACGGGACTTCATTTTGAAGATGTCGATAGACTCACAAAAGTACTGCATCATCTTGTAGAACTTGGCAATAGCGTTGTAGTGATCGAGCACAATCTCGATATGATTAAAAATGCCGATTATGTCATCGATATGGGACCTGAAGGGGGTAATAAGGGCGGTAAGATCGTTGCAACGGGCACACCAAAAGAGTTAGCACTCAATTATAAAAAAACAAAGAGTTATACAGGAGAGTATCTAGCAAAAGAGATGAAAGTATAATAATCTCTACCGTCAAATATTATGCATTGATGTATAATATTGACATTTGTATATCAAAATTATATAATATTGTAAAACAATAATATATAAGGATATGCAGTGCATAGTTTAGAAGAGATGCAAAAGCAACAAGTTGGACTTCGATTGCCAAAATATCTCATAGACGATCTTGACAGCTTTACCAAAGAGTATTCACTCAATCGCAGTGAGATTATCACTGAAGCTATAAAAGCTTTTATAGATGAGCAAAAAGCAAAAGAGTTTTATCGTTCATTTGAGATTTCAAGCCGTGAACTTAAAGAGTCGATAGCCGGTAAAAAAGAGTCTAAAAGTTTGGGTGCATTGATTGATGAACTTGAAGATAATCGTTCTTGATAATTTTGCCAAAGAGGTTAAAAAACTTGCTAAGCGATATAAGCAGATAGCGAGTGACCTCAAAGAGTTAGAAGCTCTACTGTCAGAAGATGCAAGGAGTGGTGTGCATCTTGGCGGCAGATGCTACAAGATACGACTTGCCAACTCATCTATACCGACGGGCAAAAGCGGCGGGTTTCGAGTCATCTACTACTATCTTGATGAACAAAACAATATCTACCTCATGAGCATTTATGCTAAAAGCGATTTGGAAAATATAAGTGATGAAAAGATTATTGAAATCCTCGAAGATAATGGATTGCTCTAAAAACTCTAACCCCATTTAGGTTACAATAAAAGAAAAAAGAGACCTTATGAAAACGCTTACCATCATAGACACATTCGGGTTTTTTTTTCGAGCCTACTATGCTCTGCCACCTCTTAGAAACAAAGAGGGCTTTCCGACGGGATTACTTACGGGATTTATCAACTTCATAGATACCTTGCGGCGCGATCATGCAACGGACTACATTCTCTTTGCACTTGATAGCAAGGGCGATACATTTCGCAAAGAGGTCTTTGGTGACTATAAAGCAAATAGGCAACCGCCACCGGAAGACCTCGTCAAACAACTCCCAATCGCTATAGAGTGGGTTGAGAAGATGGGGTTTGCCAATCTCGCAATGGATGGGTATGAGGCGGATGACATCATCGCTTCCGTGACGACGCTTGCTAAAAAAGAGGGGATTAGGGTGCGTATCGTCTCGCACGATAAAGACCTCTATCAACTCATAGACGACGGCATCGTCGTGCTTTTTGATTCGGTTAAAAAAGAGGAGATTGACGAGAGCAAATGCGAAGCAAAATTTGGAGTCAATCCTAAAAACTTTATCAATTTTCAAGC
>JAFGVX010000091.1 GCA_016937775.1 Campylobacterales bacterium
TATTCCATTGAAGAGATAATCTGTTTGCATTTTTCACTCTTTAGTTCTCCTCTAAAGAGTGCCATATGTTTCTGAACTTGTGCAATCTGTGTGCATTGTGAGAGTGAACGCAAAAAGGAAGAGTTATCATTATCACCTAACCCCTATATTCAAATATGCTTCCGCATATCGGATACCGTTTCTTTCATCATAGAAAACGTATCTGAGTAAAGCTTCTCGAATAGGTTTTCAAGTCGCTTAACACTTGCATCAATACCTTTTGCAGCTTCAGTCGTAGCTTTAGAGGCTTCATTAGACATTCTGAAAACACTATAGACAACCATATGGCACCAACTGCTAATATTAATGAGGCGATAGAGGCTATGAAAGATATGGTGCTAAAAATACCCATTGTATTTTCCCCAACAGTCTTTACCGCAAGAGCTGTTACTTCTGCTTCAGTCATAAATGTCTCTATTTTGTTAAGTTAACGTCATAATTAAGGGGCAACTTGCTTTTTAGTTGTCCCGCTTGAATGTTTTGTTAGGCTAGTGGTTAATCTTTGCAACGATCTATCAGAGCTTCTATTTATCTTTTTTTCTTCTTTTCTTATCAAAAAATAGATTCTATAAAAACTAAGAACACCATTTTTATACGAGAGCCACAATATAAGCCATTTCAATGATTTCATCTCATTTCTAAATATGGAAAGTATGCTTTCACTAAATGGCACAAATAAATTATGATTATCTGCTCCTTTAGGGAACTCTATTTCTGTGAATAGAATAAAATCATTTATTGCCTTATTAGCCTTATATGCGTTCTTTGCATCTGCTTTTGAAAGGCCATCAACAGCATTAATTGTTAATTTAATTAAATTTTCTATATTTTTTTCCGGTAATGTTGAACCGAATCTTCTTTGGTCTTCATAATGATTAACATATAAGGATAAGAGTTCTTTTATAGAACATGCTTCATTTTCTTTTGCATAATTGAATACATTATCTAGATCTTCTTTCATTCTCTGGTTCAAGAATGTAAGGAAATCATTGATTTTGCATTGCTCGATGTATAAATATAACAATGCAGTTATAGCAGATGATATATATTTACGATTCTCTCTTGTGGCTCTAAACAGGCTCGAAGCCTCACTTAAAAGCCAGCCGATTACAACAGCTGAAATAGCAATATAGTGATCAATTTCCATATTTACCTTTTATAGCCTTAGTTATTTATTAGGGGAACAAAATGCCCCACTATTACTATATTTTTCATGTTGGTAGTATATCAAAAATGTCCGGCTATTTTAAAAAGTATGATAATTCTCCATATTTTTACTACTTTTTTATCAGTTTTCTAGAATGATAGAAATTGGTTATGTCCTGCTGCTTTAATGGGAACAAGGAATCTATTTAAGTTTGAAAATATCTGTAGCCATTTTCAATATCAATTCATCAGATGGAAGAAAATTGGCATCAAACATCTTATTATAAATATTGACAATTCCTATTGCCAACTCGTCTACATTTGGTGATTCACCAATCAATGGTACAATTTTTGAAATCTCAAAATTATACTCGTCATCTGGGGCTCCAACTCTAACTAGCCCCATTAAGTCATAAGTATTAGTAATTTTTTTAACTTCCTCAAATAGAATTTGATATTCTTTGTTTTTCTTTTGCAAAATCCCTACCAAACCTTCAGTTCATTATACAAACTATCTCTCTCCACAGGCTCAAACCCTGCATTTTTGATAAGCCCAACAAACTCTTCAAGTTTAAGTCCATTGGCACTTGCTGCACCTGCAGCTGATTGGATTGCTTCACGCTCTATGGTACCATCCAAGTCGTCACAGCCATACTCTTGTGCGATGAGTGCAAGCCCTATAGTTGATGTAGCCCAGTAAGCTTTGATATGTGGGATATTATCAAGTACGATGCGTGAGATCGCATAGGTCTTGAGTATCTCATGCGCGGTGAGGTACTCCTCCACTTTGAGGTAGTTATTCTCTTTTTGATAGACAAGGGGGATAAAGGCGTTGAACCCGCCCGTTTTATCTTGAAGCTCACGCAGTCTAAACATATGGTCGATGCGATGTTCCCTACTTTCTATATGCCCAAAAAGCATAGTGGCATTGCTTTGGCGTCCTCGCTCATGCCATTTTTGGTGGATCTCAAGCCACTGCGTAGAGCTTACTTTGCCTTTGCAAAGGTATTCGCGCACCTTCTCATCAAATATCTCCGCACCACCTCCTGGCATACTATCGACTCCGCTTGCTATCATAAGATCGATCACCTCATCATAGCTTTTACCATAGTGTCGAGAGAGGAAATCAACCTCAGCAGCCGTGAGCGCTTTGATGTGAAGCGCAGGCAGTGCTGCTCTGATCTTGGCAAATCCATCCATATACCAATCAAGCCCAGCATCAGGATTGTGCGCTGAGACGATGTGTACCTCAGTTGCCCCTTTGGAATATGAGTTTTTAGCAATGGCGAGCATCTCATCATGCGTCATGGTGTAAGGATTTGGATTTTTACGATTGGCACTATAGGCACAAAATTTACAGATATCAGCACAGATATTTGTAGGGTTTATATGACGATTGATATTAAAATAGCTCTTTTTACCAAAGCGTTTTTCGCGTATCTCTCCTGCCATTTTGCCAAGCTCAAAAAGACTCAGATCATAGAGCTTTAATGCTGCTTCTTTTGTCAATCTTGTTTTTTGCATGGCGTGGATTATCCTAACTATCTCTTATTTTTGGTATTATAGCAGTAAAACTTTAGGAGACATATTTGTCACAGACAAAATGGAAGATAGAGGAAATTTTAAACGAAAATGTTTCAAGTTTTGAGATAGCACAAAAGCTCAAAAAAGAGCTTCGCGAATACTCCTCAAATCTCAAAGCCAATTTTGAACAAAGCGGTGGTAAAGACTTTTTAAGCGCACACACCAAGTATATCGACGAGATACTTATGATCATCTATCATGTGACGCTTCGTGAAGCCTTTGGCGTCTATATGCCTATGAAGCACTCTATCCCTATCGGGCTTGTAGCACTTGGTAGCTACGGCAGAGAACAGCTCTGCCTCTTTAGTGATATCGATGTGATGATTGTCTATGATGATGTAGAGGCATACAATACCAAAGTACTCATCGAAAAGATGCTCTATATCTTGTGGGATACGGGACTCAAGATCGGTCATCGCGTCCATAAAGTAGATGAACTTTTAGAGGTCTCAAAAGAGGATATCACCATAAAAACTGCCATTTTGGAGTCTCGCTACATCGAGGGCTCAAAGATACTTTGGACTAAAACACAAAATGCCATAAATGCCATAAGACACGATGGAAGTGAGCAATTCATAAAAGAAAAGATCGAGGAGCGAGGAGCCAAAAGAGAGAAATTTCCTTTGAGTATGACGCCAAACATCAAAGAAGGAGTCGGCGGGTTTAGAGATGCCAATCTCGTCTTTTGGATCGCCAAGATTATCTATAATGTCGAGAGCATTAAGCAAGTCCCTGCCGATGTTATCGATGAAAACGAGTATAGAGAGTTTAGGATAGCACTTGAATTTCTCTTTAGATTGCGTGTTGCACTGCACATCGCAGCAAACAAAAAAGAAGATGTCTTAGGACTTGAAATTATCCCCGAGACGGCATCTCTGCTTGGCTACAAAAATACTCCCGCAGAGCATATGAAATTTGCCAAAAAAACATTGCAGAGTATGAATACGATTGATCTCTATTGCACTCTTTGGGTCTATGATATGAGTGGGATATCACTCATCAAACAGACAAAAGAGCTTCTCTATCTCCCCCAAGAGAAAAACCTCGCCTCGCTTACATCAATCTTGCAACATCTTATCGCTAAGAGTGACGATGACTTCTATGCCGACATAAGCATAGTCTCAAAACTTGTGAGACTTAAAAAACCTTCCGTTCTCTCCAAAAGTATATTTGAAAGTATCAAAAAGATATTTTATAAACCGCACGCTTACGGGGTTATCGAGACGATATATAGAGCAAGACTTTTGAGCTTCTTCTTTCCTCCATTTAAGAAAGTTACCGATCTGCCGCAATTTGACGGCTATCACCAATATCCGGTCGACTTACACTCCATCAAATCCGTCTGGCATCTTGAGAATATCAAAGATGATTTCATACGATCGCTCTTTGATGCACTCGATAGTGATCATAAAGCACTGCTTAAACTCGTAACACTTCTCCATGATACAGGCAAAGGAAGATCAAAAGATCATAGCGAAACAGGCGTGCTTCTCTTTAGATCATACGCTTCTAAACTCGGTTTTGATGAAATACCGATAAAACTCGGGGAAAAATTGATACTGCACCATATCTTGATGAGTAAAGTTGCCCAAAGAGAAGACCTGCATAATGAGCGGATTATCCTTGATTTTGCCTCAAAGATGGAAGATAAACGATCTATCGATATGCTCTATGTGCTCACCTACGCAGATATCAGCGGTGTCGGCGAAGAGAGATTTACTCCCTTTGTCAATCAACTACTCAACACCCTCTACTACAATGCACTTGAAGCGCTTGAAAACAGAGACCTGCTCGATGAGGCATCCAAAAGAAGTAGAAAAATCCGAGCACTCAAAAAGAATCGTTCTTTCCTTGCACTTGATGGCGCTTTACAAAAAAAGATAGTGCAAATCCCTGCCAATCTTCCTTTTCTGCGATACTCCTCTGATACGATTGTAAGTCTAGCCGTAAAATCATTTGGAACGAAAGATTTTAGATATTGGATAAGTAATAAAGATTATCTCTCCATAGAAATCGTCAGAAAAACACCTATCAACCTCTCTTACCTTCTTGCTCATCTCTCCTATCTTGATGTGGGGAATATGGAGATCGCGAAACTCTTTGATGGGCTGAAGTACTTTAAGATCGACTACATCTCAAAGATAGATGCCGGAGATATCAATCGCGTAGAGAAGATCATAGAAAACTCTTTTGACGCAACGCTCAAAGCCGAGATAAAAAAACCCGTTATTTACACCAAAGAGATAGCCATCAATTTTGATTATTCACAAAGTTATCTCTCTATGCATATCAATACAAAAAATCAAATGGGACTTATAGCCTATGTTGCAGGCATCATAGATGAATACGGCATGGATATCTCCTCAGCTAAAATTCAAACAAATAAAAACAGAGCGATAGACCTTTTCCTCATCGAAAAGAATGGAAACTTTCGTCATAATATGAAACTGGTTCTAAAAAAGTTAACGGAGAATTAAATGTGTGGTATAGTTGGATATGTCGGAGCGAAAGAGAAAAAAGAGATACTACTAGAGGGTTTAAGCGAGCTTGAATATCGTGGATACGATAGTGCCGGCATCGCTGTCATAGAAAATGATAAACTCACAAGTTTCAAAGCAGTAGGCAAACTCAAAAATCTCCAAGAAAAGACAAAAAATTATACAAGTAGCGGATTTGGCGTGAGCATAGGACACACGAGATGGGCAACACACGGCAAACCGACCGAATTGAACGCACATCCACATTTAGGAAAATACAGCTTTGTTGTTCACAACGGCATTATCGAAAACTACCAAGAGATCAAAAAAGGACTCCAAAAGAATGGCGTCAACTTTTTGAGTCAAACAGATACCGAGACTATCGTGCATCTCTTTGAGCAAAATTACCCCAAAGAGCAAAAGGCATTTGAAGCATTTGAAGATACAATCAAAACACTCGAAGGTGCCTATGCCGTCTTGCTTATAAGTGAGGTTGCTCCCGATACCATATTTTTTGCCAAAAGTGGCTCTCCTTTGCTCATCGGCTTTGATAATGAAGAGATATATTTTGCTTCCTCAGATACGCCTATTATCGGCAAAGCAAAAGAGGTTTACTATCTTGAAGATGGAGAATATGGTTATGTCAAAGAAGGTAAAGTAATACTCTTTGACAAAGGTGGAGAAAAAAGTTTTCAGACAAAAGCACTTACTCTCGATAAAATCTCGGCACAAAAAGACGGCTATAGATTTTTTATGGAAAAGGAGATTTACGAGCAAAGTAGAGTCATGAGTGAAACCATGATGGGAAGACTCAAAGATGAGTGCATCGATTTTGAAGAGATTGATGAGGCATTTTTAGAAGGGATTGAGAACATCAAAATATGCGCATGTGGTACAAGCTACCATTCAGCACTCGCAAGCAGTTATCTCTTTGAGCGACTTGCTAAGATTCCTTGTTCTGTCGAGATAGCCTCAGAGTTTCGATACAAAGAGCCTCTTTTGAGTAAAAATACACTCTTTATCGTCATCAGCCAAAGCGGTGAGACTGCCGATACCCTTGAAGCGCTCAAAATGGCAAAAAAAGGAGGGTTGAAAACTTTAGCTATCTGCAATGTCGATAACTCCTCAATCGTTCGCACAAGTGATAGATCAATCCTTACTCGCGCAGGCATAGAAAAAGGAGTTGCGAGTACAAAAGCATTTGCAACCCAAACAATGGTACTTTGGATGCTCTCACTCTTTATAGGCAGGATCAAAGGAACGACTGATGCCAAGATCGCTAAGAGCGAGAAAGATGCGATGCTCCACATCCCAAAAGCACTCCTTATCCCTGATGGATTGCATGAAAAGATACATAGACTCTCAAAACGCTATCTACACGGTCACGGCTTTTTTTATATAGGACGCGATATTTTCTATCCGCTTGCCCTTGAAGGGGCACTCAAACTCAAAGAGATTAGTTATCTGCACGCCGAAGGATATCCTGCCGGCGAGATGAAACATGGTCCCATCGCTCTTGCTGATAGTAAACTTTTTACTATCGCACTTATGCCTCGTAGCTTACATTATGAAAAAATCAAAAGCAATGTCGAAGAGCTCAGTGCGAGAGATTCTACCATACTTGCTATCTCTCCGTGCGCATTTGATCTTGCAGATGATTTTATATTGACACAGCATGATTCGCATCCGATGATTGAATTTTTTGAGATGATGATTATCACTCAACTTCTAGCACTCGAGATATCTGTCAGACTCGGTAATGATGTTGATATGCCAAGAAATCTTGCAAAAAGTGTTACTGTAGAGTAGCTATGATGGAGTATCCTCCTCTTTTAGAGCAGATATCCGAAAAATTAAAAGCACATAGTGCAAAAGTGATCTTGATAGGTGGCTGTGTGCGCGATCATATCTTGGGTCATCCTACAAAAGATTATGATGTAGAAATTTACGGCGTTGCGAATTTTGAGCAGCTTCAAACTCTTCTCGAAGAGTTTGGTGAGCTTAATGTTATCGGCAAAAGCTTTGGTGTAGTGAAACTCCAAAAAGATGGTTTTGATTATGATTTTTCTTTACCTAGAAAAGAACGTAAAACAGGCGATAAACATACAGACTTTGCCATTGAAACATTTTCTCATCTTGCCCATGAAGAAGCATTCTCTAGAAGAGATTTTACGATCAATGCCATAGGGTATGATATAGAAGCAAAAGAGTATATCGATCCTTTTAATGGACGCGAAGATTTGAGCCAAAAGATACTCAAGCATATTTGCAAAGATACCTTCGTTGAAGATCCACTTCGCGTCTATAGAGCCGTGCAGTTTGTAGCGAGATTTGAGCTGACTATAAACCCACAAACAAAAGAGCTCTGTAAGATGATGGTCGCACAAGATATGCTTGACTTCTTACCAAAAGAGCGTATCTATGAGGAGTTTAAAAAACTGCTTCTACTCTCTCAAAAACCTTCAATCGGTTTTGAGTTTATGCAAGAATTTGGTATCTTAAGATATTTTCCAGAGCTCCAAGCCCTTGTTGGTCTGCCTCAAGATCCAAAGTGGCACCCCGAGGGAGATGTATGGCGACACACAATGATGTGTATCGATGAGATGAGTACATTTAAAACAGGTGTCACCAAAAAAGATGAAATTCTTATGTTCGCTGCACTCTGCCATGATCTCGGCAAGGCGACACACACACAAATAACCAAAGAAAAAATCTCAGCTATCGGACATGAAGAGGCTGGCATAGTACCTATGTATAGCCTACTTAACAGACTTACTAATGACAAAGAACTCCCCGCCTCCATAGAGCCTCTCATTCGATATCATCTTGCACCTTCTCAATTTTATAAGAACGGCGCAAAAGATAAAGCCATTAAAAAACTTGCCACAAAAGTTCATATAGAAGATTTACTCACTCTTGCACGCGCTGATTTTTTTGCTAGAACGACTCCTGAGGCACTCAAAAGAGAATATAAAGCCGGAGATTGGTTAGAGATAAAAGCAAAAGAGCTAAAAGTTTTAGAGGCAGCTCTTGCGCCTCTCTTAAAAGGAAAAGATTTGATTGATTTAGGGCTTACGCCCTCAAAGGAGTTTGCAAAATTACTCAAAAAAGCCTATGAAGCACAACTTGAAGATAAATTTACGACACACACCCAAGCTATCAAATGGGCAAAAACAAACTTACTCTAGCTCTCCGCTTTTAAAACCAATAAGTTCGTTATAAAGTGCTTCTATCTCATCTTCTTCTATCTCATCTCTTGTGAGTTCTTCAAGGATAGCAAAACACTCTGAACGCATATCCCGCAACTCTTCAAGATCATCTTGTTGTTCGGGCGATGCACTATCACTTTTGCCTATCTCGTCAAACAGCTCATCTATAGCTATTTCGAGATCCGGCAAAATCTCGTTTTTCAATAGTAACTCTAATTTCTCTTTTTTCATTTCGCCCTCCTTGTGACATATGTCTCATTATATCCTATAGCTCGCTTCAAATGCAATAAAA
>JAFGVX010000015.1 GCA_016937775.1 Campylobacterales bacterium
ACTTGGCTCAATGCCGAAGTTTCGAACGGTTTGAATGAAGTACGCAATTATTTTGAAAAAATGGTAGGCGAAGATGCTAAAGACACGGTGCTTAAAAAATATGAGACGCACCCTAAGGTCACACAACCCGCAATTTTTTATGGAGATTTTGCAGTGGCCGTAGGCGAGACAAAAGATATCTTTACTCCGCATGATCGCTCGAAATTTCATTTTATTTCTAGATGGAGCGCTACGCTTCATAAAGTTGAGGGTGAATGGAAGATTATTTCGCTCACACTTTCAACCAATGCGTTTGACAATGTGCTCATAGATGAGTTTAAGAGTATGCTAAGATATATTATCATGGGTGCACTATTTGGAATCATACTGCTTGAGGTGCTTCTATATCTTCTTTTTCGGCGTAAACAGGAATAAATTCTTTTTAATCTACAAATTAAAGATATTATAAACTGCTATATACGGAGAAAGAATGAAAAGAGCACTATTGTTTGTTATGGTTATTTTTGCTTTTTTATTGATTGGGTGTAGCGATGATATTGTCGAGGAAAAAAACAACGACACCTCCCTTTTGTCTATTTATGATTATGTAACACCTTTTCATGACGGGTATGCCGCGGCTAAGCTAGATGATAAATGGGGAATTGTTGATAAAAGCGGCAAAAAAGTTATCGCGTTTGAATATGATTATGCACACGCATTTAATGAGGGGTTAGCTAGTATCAAACGCGACGGAAAGTATGGGTATATAAACAAGAAAGCTCAAATGGTTATCCCAATCATATATGATGATGCGTTTTCTTTTGAGGGTGGTCTTGCAAAAGTTAAAACGGGTAAAAAATGGGGCTACATCAACAAAGAGGGAAAAGAGATAATTCCTATTAAATATAATCGCATTGCAAGTTTTGATAAGAGAGAAATTACTCCATACCAAATTGACGATAAATATGGTTTTGTCAATAAAAAAGGCAGAGAAATCATACCACCTCGCTATGATTATGTAAGCTCTTTTCGCAAAGATATAGTTCAAGTTGAGCTCAATAATAAATACGGTTTTGTCAATAAGGATGGTAAAGAAGTCATATCGCCTCGATATGACTTTGTATATGGTTTTAATGAGGGAATGAGTCCTGTTGTGGTAAATCAAAAATACGGTTATATCAATCAAAAGGGTGAAGAGGTTATACCTATCATGTATGAGTCGGCTTACTCTTTTTATGGAGGTCTCGCCAAGGTTAGGCGTGATGGTCGTTGGGGATTTATAGATAAAACGGGCAAAGAGATTATCCCTCTTCAATATGCCAATAGTGAATCTTTCCATGAAGGGTTAGTCGCGGTTAGCTTGAACGGTAAATGGGGATTCGTAGATAAAACAGGCAAAGAGATTATCTCACCTATATATGAATCGGCTGACTCTTTTTACGAGGGGCTTGCTGCGGCTAGGCTACATAATAAATGGGGATTCATAGATAAAGCAGGCAAAGAGGTCATTCCGTTTCGATATGAGCGTGTTTATCCTTTTCATGAAGGGCTAGCTAGGATTCAATATGAGGGCAAATATGGATTTATCGATAGGGGTGGCAGATTGATGATTCCTCCGCAATACAGTGAAGCCTATGATTTTAATAATGGGTTGGCTCAAGTAAAGCTAGGGCTCAATTGGGGCTTTGTTGATAAGGTAAATAAAGAGATCATCCCTATCAAATATAAGTATATCGAAGAGTTTGAAGATAGAGACTTTTTAAAAGTTTTCCTCGGCGATAAGGTTGGGCTCTATACCAAAGAGGGTAAGCTCATTCTTGAGGCAAAATATGATGATATAGATACCTATGATGAGGATAACCTTCTGTTTCTTATAAGAAGTGATGAGTATGACAAAATCAACAAAACCTTTATAACCATGAAGCTTGAAGGAAAATATGGGATTATCGATAAAAAAGGTAAAGAGATTGCACCACCCCAATATGATCATATTTACTATTTTAAACAGGGTTTGGCACATGTTAAACTTCATGGCAAGTGGGGATATATCGATAGCAATAACAAAGTAATTGTTCCTATTAAATATGATGTTACCTATGGCTTTGAGAGAGGTGGACTTTGTAAGGTCAAGCTTGATGATAAATATGGCTATGTCAATCAAAAGGGCGAAGAGATCATACCACCTCGATATACCAAAGAGGAAGCAAAAAAACGCAGAGTCCTTTTGGGAAAATCTAAAGATATATAAACGCTGATAGTGTTTATATATTTATGCTACAATTTTTGAAAAAATTTGGAGTAGGTAATGGCAGGGATATTAGGATACCTCGCAGCATTGAGTGATGATATAGCTTCACTTGCCGGAAGAACGATGACAACAAGCGCAGGAAGCTTAACGAGTTCGCTTGATGATATGTCTCTTATGTTAGATGATATTGCTACATATACGAAAGTCGCAAGTGCAAAATCTTCCGGCGTTGTCATCGATGATCTTGCAGCTATATCCAATATGACCAATGAGACAACTTCTGATATCCTCAAAAAAGAGTTAGAGAAATCAAGCTCTATGGAGGATTTGAAAAAAAATATCTCAAAACTGAGCAAAGAAGAGCAAGCAGAGGTAGAAAGAGAGATTAGGCGAATCGCACAAGAGACACTTTTGGAGTCCAAAAGAAAAGCAGCATTAAGAGAACTACCCATCGTATGGAAGATAGCCAAGGGGAGTGCGCTCAATAAACTCATCATCATCCCTATCATTTTACTTATAAGTGCATTTGTACCTTGGTTGATGGTACCTGTGCTAATATTGGGTGGAACATACTTAGCATACGAAGGAGCCGAGAGTGTGCTTGAAAAGTTTTTTGGACATCACGAAAATGCTTCTGTTGATGAGACGATAAGTGAGCTGAGTGTGGAGAGATTTGAGGATCAAAAAGTTGCTAGTGCTGCGAAGACTGATTTTATTCTTTCGCTTGAGATAATGGTTATTGCTTTGAGTATGGTGACAAACGGAGGCGTCGGTGTTAAGCTCGGCGTTTTGCTTGCTGTTGGACTTTTGGCAACTGTTGGTGTTTACGGTGTCGTTGGACTTATCGTTAAGTTGGACGATATAGGTTTTTATCTTCAAGAGCAAAGCTCTAAAGTAGTGAAAAAAATCGGAGATGGGTTTGTTGTCTCTGTGTCTTGGATTTTAGTGGCTATCGGCATCATAGGAACTGTCGCTATGCTCGCAGTCGGTGGAGGAATCATAGAGCATCAGCTTGGACTACTTCATTCGCTTGATGATTATTTGCATGAGCATATAGGTGGTTGGGGTAATTTAATTATCTTTATTTTACAGATGTTTTTTGGGATGTTAGTGGGGATTATTGTCATAAAAGTGATGCCATTTTTACAGACTTCTTTCGATAAAACAAAAAATTTTATCTTAAAACTAAAACCTTAGAATTTCTTTTTCCTTTTTAGTATAATATAGTACTCTACACAAAAAAAGGAGAAACTATGTATAGTGATGCAGGAAAACTTATATTACGCTTTATGGTGGGCGGATTGATGCTTTTTCATGGAGTGCATAAAGCGATTCATGGCGTAGGATTTGTCAAGGGAATGCTAAATGGGCATGGATTGCCGGAGATTTTATCGTATGGTGTTTATGTCGGAGAGATACTAGCACCGCTTTTTTTGATAATCGGTTGGAAAAGCAGATGGTGGGCAGGTATCTTGGTTTTCAATATGATTACAGCAATCTATCTTGCACATGGAGCTGATATATTTTCGATTACACCACAGGGTGCGTGGAGTATAGAACTTCCAATGCTTTTTCTCTTAAGTGCTCTTGCTATCGTCTTTTTAGGTTCCGGAAAATATGCCATATCTCAAGATTGAGAAAGGTGTAATGCGGATACTATTTTTTATAGGAGTTTTTTCTATGGCAACATTGCAAGCAGATATGGATATGGAGAAGTGGGGCAATAGGCTCGGAGAACTTACTCCGCAAGAGCGTAGCATCGTTGCCCAAAAAGCAACAGAAGCTCCTTTTAGCGGTATATATACAACAAACAAAGAGAGTGGTATCTATAGATGTAAAGTATGCAACACTCCACTTTTCAAAAGTGATGATAAGTTTGATTCAAACTGCGGATGGCCGAGTTTTGATGATGCGATCTCCGGAGCGGTTAAAGAGCAGACAGATGAAGACGGCAGACGCACGGAGATACTATGTGCCAATTGCGGTGCACACTTGGGGCATGTTTTCATGGGTGAAGGATTTACGCAAAAGAACACAAGGCATTGTGTCAATTCGCTCTCGCTCACATTTGAGAAAAAGCAAGGAGGTGCTGAAAATTTAAAGGAGGCATATTTTGCAGGTGGGTGTTTTTGGGGTGTTGAGTATTATCTTGAAAAACTCAAAGGTGTACAAAGTGTGGTTTCTGGCTATATGGGTGGAGTCATAAAGAATCCAACATACCAAGAGGTCTGCGAGGGCAATACGGGACATATAGAAAGTGTCAAAGTCATCTATGATCCCTCTTTGGTAAGTTATGAAGATCTTGCAAAATATTTTTTTGAGATACATGACCCTACACAAGTAGGTAGACAAGGTCCTGATGTGGGCACGCAATATATCTCTGCTGTGTTTGCAAATGATGAAAAAGAGAGAGCCATAATCGAAAGGTTAATAGGATTTTTAGAAAAAAAAGGATATAAGGTAGCAACAAAAATCTATGATAAGAGCAAATTTTATGAAGCCGAAGAGTATCACCAAGATTACTATGAGCGACATAAAAAAGAGCCTTATTGTCATGGATATATAAAGAGATTTTAAAGGGATTGTATGCCTCAAAAATTGAAAAAAGCTATCAAAAGAGAGTCTATTTTACAAACTGCATTAACGCTCTTTTCCGTAAAAGGTTTTCATAAAACAACTATTCCGGATATCGCAAGAAGGCTTGGGATGAGCAGCGGAAATCTCTATAATTATTTTGGCTCCAAAGATGAACTTGCGAAAGAGATTATCAAATATACGTCAGATTATCTTGGTGAGAAGATAAGAGAGGTGAATGAACAAGATATCACCTCACAAGAGAAGATACGCAAGATTGTTGAACTTTACTTTGCTATGACACTTGAAAAACCCGAGATGATTGAGTATTTTTTGAGGGTTTATCTTTCACATAGAGAGGTCTTTTTGAACGGATGTGAAGGGATGCTTTGCGTGTCGGGATTTATGACAGAGATTATGATCTTTTTTTCTGAGGGCGTGCAAAAAGGCGAGCTTAGAGACCAAGATTTTTTTGCGGCATTTGGACTCTTTATGGGTTATCTTGGTGGTATGGCATTTTTACATGGAGAGGCGATATTGGAGCGACCTCTTGATGAGTATGTTCATGATGTAGCGACCAATATATATACTGCACTCAAGGCATAAGATGCAAAAGCCAAAACTTCTCTGGCTGCAATCGATTACTTGTAACGGAAATGCGCACTCGTTTTTTAATCTTCAAAATTTTGATTCTTTAATGCGCTCTTTTGATCTGCTTTACTATCCACTTATAGATACAAAATATTCTTTAGAAAATATATACATGCAAGCATTAGAGTGTGATGTACTTATCTTGGAGGGAGCCTTTAAACCAAGAGGCTATAAGAAATTTGACAAAGAGACCTTTGCGTTGGCAAAAGAGTATTCAAGCAGAGCACAATATACTATCACAATGGGGACCTGCTCGACATTCGGTGGGATATTTAAAGAAGCGCAACAGAATAAAATCACAGGGTTTTGTTTCAACAAAGAGCGCAAGAAGCCTGCTTATAAAAAATATACAAATATGCTCATCTCTTTGCCGGGGTGTCCTGCACATCCAAAATGGCTCGCTTATGTTTTAGAAATGATACTTCAAAAAAGAAAAATAGAGGTTGATGAATTCTATAGACCCATAGAGATATTTACATATACTGCACACTCAGGATGTGTACGCAATGAGTATTTTGAGTGGAAGATAGATATCAAAAATTATGGAGAAAAAGAGGGGTGTCTTTTTTATGAGAATGGGTGTAGGGGCCCGTTTACCAATGCTAATTGCAATAAGATGCTTTGGAATGATATCAGCTCAAAAACACGAGTTGGCACTCCTTGTTTTGGGTGCACGGAGCCTTCTTTTCCTCAAAGAAATCTTTTTTCCACAAAGACAAATATGGGCATCCCTGCAAATATGCCTTTGGGCATCCCCCCAAGAGCATATCTGAGTGTGACAGGTGTTGCAAAGA
>JAFGVX010000092.1 GCA_016937775.1 Campylobacterales bacterium
TATTCCATTGAAGAGATAATCTGTTTGCATTTTTCACTCTTTAGTTCTCCTCTAAAGAGTGCCATATGTTTCTGAACTTGTGCAATCGATATTTTGTTTTTGCGTTGTTTTGTAAGTATATAGAATTACAGTCGATCTATCAAATATCCAATTGACTATTTTTTAGCCAATTTATTTATTAAGCTTGTTTGTTTCTGTTGACACTATAAGATTTCATCAGAATCTAAATAGTGGATTAAATTATTGATAAAGTAAGCTTGCCGCGTCAGCTACCCTTTTTCGCAATTCCCATTACAATAATTACCAATTACCACTACGCACTCCAAACGAAAATCCTAAATCATCAATTTAATAATATACGAATCACAACGTGCACTTAATATTAATATAATTTAAAATTATAAATATAATAGTTCACTTTATCTGATAAAATAACACATAATTTTTTATCTAAATTGCTACCTTTTTGTTATAGTTATATAAAAATCTCTTATTTTTCTTTAAAACGCTTCCTTTTTAATAATTTTTCATATAAACTATATTTAAAGCATATTGTTTTGAATAGAGTTAATAAATATAACTTATATTTATTATAATTAAAAGGAGGCGCTATGAAATTAGGATTTTTGGTCGATCTACACCTATGCATGGGATGTAAGGGGTGTGAAGTGGCCTGCAAGGTTGAAAATGAGGTTCCTCTTAGTTCATGGAGGTTGAGGGTTAAATATCTAGATAGGGGTATTTTCCCCGATACATCCAGAAGCTTCACGCCACTTCGATGCAATCACTGTGAAAATGCACCTTGTGAGAGGATATGTCCCGTATCGGCACTCCATTACCTCGATAACGGAATCGTTAATATAGATAACGAAAGATGCATAGGCTGTGCCGGTTGTATGATGGCGTGCCCATATGGTGCTATCTATATGGATCCGGAGACAAATACCGCTGACAAATGTACCTATTGTGCCCATAGAGTTGAGGGTGGTTTACTACCGGCTTGTGTTGTCGCATGTCCCGTTGAGGCAAATATTTTTGGAGATATAGAAGATGATACAAGTCATATATCTCAGTATATCATGGCGCATAAAGGGAATGTGCAGGTAAGAAAACCGGAAAAACATACTAACCCTAAACATTACTATGTGGGTGGCGGTACTTCTTCGCTTGATCCGCTTGCACATGAGAGAATCGAAGGGTATGGGCTTTTCAATAACATCACACACCTTAAAACAAACGGCGATCCGCATCACGGCATACTCGATAGATTTTTAGCACCTTTTAAATCGCACGAAAAAGACAATAAAAGTTTTATGCAATTTGATAAAACTGAAAAAGGAGGTCACTAATGCAAGAGACAATCAACGTTACGCAATCACTCGTCACGCTTGATGTTGCACTCCCGGGGATTATCTGGGGAGGTATCATTACTATCAATATGTGGGCAAAGAGTATCGGCACGGGAGTTATCATGGTCGGTGCGTATCTTCTTTTTCGTCATAAAAAAGAGCAGATGCCAAACTATAGATGGCTTATACCGCTTATCGCATTTATCGCATTCAATGTCTTTTTGCTCTTTACGCTCATCGACTTGCACCAGCCTTATAGGATGATAAATATATTCCTTCATCCGCACTTTACTTCTGCAATCACGGTTGGAGCTTGGATAGCATCTCTCTTTACGCTTTTGGTCTCGGTGATGCTCATCATCGGGCTTGCAAGCGGTTTTCCTGATGTTCTCAGACACAATGGTGTTGCAAAAAAGTTACGAGGGAGCGAATCGCTCTATGATAAACTTTCTCCGATTGTTCTGTTTTTGGCATTTCCCGTGACGCTCTATACTGCAATCATTATGGCAGAATCAAGTGCGAGAGAGTTATGGCAAGCACCTACAGAGCTCACGCAGATGTTTTTAGCCGCACTCATAGCAGGCGCGGCAACACTCTTGCTTTTTGGAGGCAAATGGAGTGATGCGGTGAAAAAGGATATCACACTTGTGTTGATATTTGCTGTTACTTTTAGCTTTTTGATCTATATGGGCGAGTATTTTTTCTCATTTAAATCATCAGAAGCTGAGGCAACTCTGGCATACATTCATCTAGGAGGCACCTATAGTATCCAGTTTTGGGTAGCGATGATATTGGGATATATCTTGCCATTTTTCTTAGGTATCCTTTCTGTTAAAGAAAACACAAAAAGCGTTGCAAAAGTCGCTGCCATTTCTGCTCTCATAGGGCTCTATTTGGCAAAAGATGTTTGGCTAAAAATACCTCAACTATTACCGTTGAGTTAAGGAGATTGATATGGTTAAAAAGATGAATCAAAACAGAGAGAGCTTTTTTGAGAGTAGAAGAGATTTCCTCAAAAATAGTGCCTATACCGTAGCGGGAACAACGCTTACTCTAGGGGTTTTTAAAACTATCGTAGATACGCCTGCAAACGCTTCGAGTGAGTTTACATCTACTCCAAAAGCACTCTTTTCTTATCCTAATCCAAAAGAGTGGAATAGTTATGTCGAGCTTGATGGTAATGATTGGAAAAGAGGCGGTATCGGTAGAAGAGGGATTAAGAGTGAAAAAAATCCTGAGGGTATCACGGCGACAGAATATATGCTCGTACCTACTGCTTGTTCAAATTGTGAAGCATCATGTGGATTGACGGCTTGGGTTGATTTGAGCTCTTACAAAAAAGGTGGTCAGCTTAAAGTAAGAAAATATATGGGAAATCCTCTGCATGCAGGAAGTAGAGGGAGAAATTGTGCCAAAGGATATGCAGTGCAATCGCAAATGTATGATCCCGATAGAATCCCATTCCCACTCAGAAGAGCTCCCGGAAGCAAAAGAGGCGAGGGGAAATGGGTGCGAACTACTTGGGATGAGGCGATGAGTGAGATAGGCTCTAAAATCGCAAGCCTGCTTAGAAGTGATGATGAGGTCTCTAAGAAGATGTTTATGTATCAAGTTGGTCGTCCAAATGAGAATGGTTTTGGCGCAAGAGTGCCACAATCTCTCGGTGTAGATGGTTGGAATTCACATACAAATATCTGTAGTGCGGGTGCTAGAGAAGGAACAATCCAGTGGACAAATGATAATAGAAATTCTCCTGATTGGGCGAATGCCGATCTTATCTTTTTGCAATCTTCTCACGCAGCAGATGCAGGACACTATTTCCAACAAGCTGCAGGGCGTATAGCCGATGCGAGAAAAAGAGGTGCAAAACTTGTCGTTATGGATCCTCGGATGTCAAATTCAGCCGGTATGGCTGATCTTTGGGTGCCTTGTTGGCCGGGAACCGAAGCCGCACTTTATCTCTATCTTTCCAATAGAATTCTCAATGAAAAAGGAATCAATGGTGACTCTTTGGTCAATCACAATTTTGTCAAAAAATGGGTGAACTGGGATAGACTGATGTCAAACAAAGAGTATCTCTCGCTCCTCGTTGAAAAAGGCTACATCAAATCAGTACCGGAAGGTGATAGTTATGAAGATTTCATAACGATGATATCCCAGATGTATAGTCCATATACGCTTGATTTCGTGGTCAAAGAGTGTCGCATTGAGGCGAAAACAGTAGAAAAACTCTATGAGATGTTTATCGATGCAGGCGCAAAGGTTGCGACTTATATTTGGAGAGCCGGCCCTATAGGACACAGAGGTGGATGGATGAACGCAAGAGCGGCATTTTTACCGTTTGTTCTTCGAGGTGCCATGGCGGGTGATAAGGGCGGCATGGGGCTTCATCATTGGCATGTAATCTCGGTCAATGGCAAGGGTGACAAGGCAACAGTTTCAGGTGTTGCGCCGGATAAAGTAGATGTTTGGAATGAGTTGGCTTGGCCACCGGAGTATCCTTTGAGTGCTTATGAGATGAGCTTTTTATTGCCGCATCTACTTTTTGATGATGAGTGGAGAGCAAAATGGAATGCAAAAGGGCTAAAAGTGCCTGAAAAGTTAGGCATTTATGTACCGCGTATCTACAATCCCGTTTGGATCAATCCTGATGGATTTAGATGGATAGAGGCACTTAAAAGAGAAGACAAGGTCGAGCTCTCATTTAACCTTTCGCCGACATGGTCTGAGACAAATTGGTTTTGTGATTTTGTATTGCCGGTGGGATTAGCAGGGGAGCGCCATGATCAGCATTCTGAAGCAACACAGCCTTCACGCTGGCTCAGCTTTAGAAATCCTGCCCTTAGGGTTGCACTCGAAAAGATGGGATGGAAACCAAAAAATCCAGCGAGAGCAACACTTGAAGCACATATCGAAGCAGGTCTTGGTGAGATATGGGAAGAGGTTGAGTTTTGGGCAAATATCATGGTAGATTATGTTGACCCTGACGGATCACTTGGAGTTCGAAAACACTGGGCTTCTAAAGAGGATCCGAGTAGAGCAGTGACAATTGCTGAATGGTATCAAGAGGCATTTGATAATCTGCCAAACCTCAAAGCGGCAGCAAAGATAAAATACCCTGATTCTAAGTATCCAAACTATGAGATGATGCGCGATATGGGTACTTGGCTTGAAGAGGATAATATCTATAAACCGCAAGAGAGACCACTCGAAAAAGAGGGCGATGCCTATATCGTAGAGGGCAAGAGATATGAGGCGAGTCAAGTGACCAAAGATAAATTTGGCACACTTCTTGTTGCGGGTGCACATGGAGAAAAAGAGGCGATAGGTATCGAGATTGATGGAGAAATTATGGATGGCTTTCATACGCTGAGTAAAAAACTTGAGTTCTTCTCTGAATGGTTTGCGCAGTGGAAATGGCCGGAGTATGCCGTGCCTATTTATCCGAAGAGCAAAGCCGAGAGAAAAGAGATGATTCATCTCGTAACACAAGTGCATCATGATTATATGAATGGCGAGAATGAGTTTGCACTCAATACGATTTTTAGATTGCCATACAATATCCATACGCGATCGGTTAACTCAAAACATCTTATGGAGATATCGCAAAATCACAATCCTGTATGGATACACACAAGTGATGCCGCGCGACTTGGCATCAAAAGAGGTGACTCTATAAAAGTGACGATTACTGATACGCTTTGTGGTTTAGAGTCGGGTTATTTTATAGCAATGGCAGTGCCGACAGAGGGCACGATGCCGGGCGTGCTTGCTTGTTCGCATCATGCAGGAAGATGGAAGCTTAAAAATGCCGTTGAGATACCAGGGTTTGAGCACAAATTAGGTGTTCTCGGACTCGGCGCTCCACTTTTTGAGATGCATATGGATGGAGAGATCGGTACGATGAAACCTCTAGAAGGTATCAAAGAGGGGATGCTCAAGCGACCTGATACTTGGCAGTTTAAAGAGTACAACAAGGACCTTGACAATATCTGGTGGGATGGACTCAGTGGCTCATGGCAAAATGCAGTTGCTGCCGCACACCCCGATCCGATAGCAGGAAACCATGCTTGGCACCAAAAGGTCATTATAGAAAAAGCTAAGCAAGGAGAGGTGATAGGTGATATCTATGTCAATTATGCAAATAACATGAAAATTTATCAAGCGTGGAGAGATCAACTCACAAGACCACTTGAAGCAGGCGATACACTTAGAAGACCAATGCACATGAAGCGTCCCGGTCCAAAGATATCCAAAAAAGGTTACAGTGTAGAGATTATAGGCTAGAGCATGAGAATATCTCGCGCTCTTAGTTGACTCTCCCGTCATTTTTCAATACTATATCTCTAAATAAAATTGTGAGGTTCTAATGAATTCTTTTAAAGAAGAAACAAATGCTCGTCAGGCGCTCTATAGCTTCATCGCAAGATTGATGTTAGTCGAAGTTGATGAGAAATTTTTAGAGAGCTTTGAGAGTGAAGCAAATCTTCTCTCTATGTTCCCAAACTACAAAGAGTGGAGCAAAAAAAAAGAGTTCTCAAAAGCAGATTTGATCGCACAATATCTCAATGTTGATTTTACAAATCTCTTTTTGATGCATCTTATCCCCTATGAGAGCTTCTATACGAGAGATGATCAGATGATAGAAAGCGGTGGTGATAACCCGATTATTGAGCTTTATAACTCCTATGATTTTAGAGTAGAGCTCGATAAAGCAAGGGTTGTAAGCCCCGATCATATCGGTGTTGAACTTGAGTTTATGTATATGTTGTGCAGCGCACTTCAAAAAGCACAAGAGGCTGATGATGCAGAGGGAATCGACGATATCCTAAGAGTACAAAAAGATTTTTTAGAGCAACATCTACTTCGTTGGGCACCGATGTTTCTTATCAATGTCAAAAGAGAATCAATCACACCGCTGTATCATGATGGAGCAGAGTTTGCGTTGGATTTTCTATTGAGTGATTTTGAGTATATAAATTCGAAACTCAAAAAGAGTTGCTAATCTATGCGATTAGAACTTGATGTAGCCAAATGCGTACGCGCAAAAAGTAAGCTTTCTCTTTGTACTTGCTGTGCTGAGGCATCGCCTGAGCATATCAGTATAGTAGAAAATATTCCCACATTTAAAAATCAAACAGGTATCGAAGCTGCCGCTGCAGTTGGAGCTTGCCCGTGTGAGGCGCTTGGTTTGAGCGGCATTGTTTTGAGTCGATTCTTTTTTGATTTTTTAGATGCAAAGAGCGATACGCTTGTACCCTCAAAAGAGCTTCCTTGCTTATCGTTATTGAGTGTTGAGCATCTCCTCTCTCTTGTGTTGGCACTAGAGCAAAATCTCAAAATAAACATTGAGAGCTATGATAGAGATTCCGTTCAATTGCAACAGATTTTAAAAAGAGTTGACGAGGTCAATCAAATACTGGGCGCAGTTTCTGCTAAAAAGATAGAGATGATCCAAGAGCATCTAGAAGATAAGAGCGAACCTGTAGACAAGGATGAGGGCGGATCAAGAAGGGATTTTCTAACAAATCTTTCACTCAAAGGTGCACTCAAGCAAAAAAAGCGTTTTGAGGAGTCCCTTGAGGCAGATGAGCTGAGTCAACACCTCTTAGAGAGTGATGATATAGCAAAACTCAAAGAGCAACATATCCCGGAAAAGAGAAAGATACTCTTTAGCGTTTTAAAATATTCCGATCTTTTTAAAAATAGTGCAGCCATCAAGAGCGAGAAGATAAGTTTTATCTCAGATAAGGTCGTAAATGATAGTTGTACAAATTGCCAAATGTGCTATAGGCTCTGCCCGAGTGGTGCACTCTCAAGCGATGGGAGGTTTTCACTAATCAATTTTGATGCTATGCTCTGCTTGAAGTGCCGTTTATGTCATGATGTGTGTGAGGTAGACGCCATAACGATGAGTCCCCATTTTGATCTTGGGGAGTTTGGGAAGCACCATCAAGAAACACTCATACGGTTTGATATAAAAAGATGTGATGAATGCGGCAACAGTTTTACATATAGAGGCGGTGAGATGCTTTGCCCGCGGTGTAAAGTAGAAGAAGAAGAGGCTGCATCGCTTCATGAAAAAAGCGGTATTATATTTTAAAGGAGAGACACTTGGAGCCACACGAGATACGACCGGATACACAGCTTTGTACTATTTTGGGTTTAGCAGGACAAAACTCTTTAGAGCGAAGAATTTTCAATAAGATACTCAAAGCTGACGGGATCAATGCCACAGCCATTGCGCTCAATGTCAAAGAGGAGCATTTTGATTTTACCTTTACCAATATCGCACGATCAAAGATAGATAAAGTCATACTCTTAGATGAGTTTAAAGAGCGGGTACGCTCTTTTTGTGATATTTTAGAGAACGAAGATGAGGCAATCGATTATCTAGAGATTAAAGCAGGCAGGATAAGTGCTTTTTCTTTAGCAGGTGATATAGAAAAACTTTTTGACAATACGGAGGTACTCGATGAGAGCACTATAAAGGCAGCAAAAATGCTGTTGCTTGCTAGCAAATGGTATGGAACAAGTATGGATATCAACCGTATCCCGACACTTTTAGGAGAAGAGTAATGAAAGATATAGATGATTTAAAAAAAGCTTTTGAGGATTTTGATGCCAATAAGTATTGTGCGCAAGGCACTTGTGAGAGTGAAGATGAGATCAAAGATTACCCCTCTTTTACTGAGGCGCTCTATGCGAAGATCATGGCACCGAGTGTGAGTGGGGTCTATATATCAAGATGGGATATCAAAGATATAGCTGCAACAGCAGGTGATTCAATGGCGATCCATCCGAGAAAAAGAATGTTTGAGCTTTTGATGAAATATGCGAGCGATAGAGACAATATGCGGCGTGTTTTAGAAGCTCTAGGAGCGCATATAGAAGACAAGATAGAGATATATGAAGAGTTTATCCGAAGAGCCCCTGCGAGTAGTGCTATCTTTGAGAGTCATATCGCAAGAGCAAAGAAGACGATCGCCTTTTTACCTAAGATTTTAGAGGAGTATTTTTAATCTATTTGTCTTTTTTTGTTATTCTTGCGAAAGCAGGAAATTAGAAATATTTGCTTTCCCCTGTCGCTTTCACACTTCTTGTGCAGTTGTGAATGCGAGCACTGCGAAGCACGAGCGTTGAACAACGCCCGCACAATTGTGAAACGA
>JAFGVX010000093.1 GCA_016937775.1 Campylobacterales bacterium
AACTATCACTCTTCACTTTTTATGCCATATATTGAGGTGATTGAATCACTTGTAGAATTAAAATATAACTATAATGATCCAAAGAGTGCGAGTTTTAGAGTCATCGCCGATCATCTTCGCTCTTGTTCATTTCTTTTAGCGCAAGGCGTGAACTTCGACAAAGAGGGTAGAGGTTATGTGCTCAGACGTATCATGAGAAGAGCTATTCGTCACGGTTATCTTTTGGGTCTAAGAGCGCCTTTTATGTATAAACTTGTAGATGTATTGGTTACTAATATGGGCGGACACTATGCGTATCTTGAGACACAAAAAGAGTCAATCAAAAGTGCGATGATGCTTGAAGAGGAACGTTTTTTTGAGACGATTGATGCGGGAATAAGCCTTTTTCAAAAAGAACTTGAAAACACCAAAGATATCTTTAGCGGAGAGGTTGCCTTTAAACTCTATGATACTTATGGTTTTCCGCTTGATCTCACTCAAGATATGCTCAGAGAGCAAAATATTAGTCTTGATATGGATACTTTTGATAAGCAGATGAGCGCACAAAGAGAGATGTCTAAAGCCTCATGGAAAGGAAGCGGTGATGCAATTAATAGTGGCGATTTTAAAGAGTTGCTTGAAGCGTTCGGCATCAATGAATTTGTTGGTTATGAAGCAACACAAGCTCACTCAAAAGTTATAGCACTTCTAGATGAAGATTTCAAAAGAGTTCAAAGTATTCAAGGCTCAGGTTGGGTAATGCTTGATAAAACTCCTTTCTATGCAGAATCAGGTGGACAATGCGGCGATACGGGAAGTATCGACGGTACTATTAAAGTTATTGAGACAAGAAAGTTTTTAGAGCTCAATTTGAGTCATTTTGAAGGTGTCTTAAGTGTGGATGATAAGATCGAAGCTGTTGTTGATAATAGCCGTGCACAGATAGCCAAACACCACTCGGCAACACATCTTTTGCATGCAGCATTGAGAGAGATATTGGGCACACATATAGCGCAAGCAGGGTCACTTGTCGAAGCAACAAGACTTCGGTTTGATTTTTCGCATCCAAAAGCACTCACAAAGAGCGAGCTTACCAGCATAGAAGCTTGGGTGAATGACAAGATCGATAGAGCCTTGAGAAGTGATACGCACGTAACAGATATAGAGACTGCAAAGCAAAAGGGTGCTATAGCGCTCTTTGGCGAAAAGTATGCCGATGAGGTAAGAATGGTCGATTTTGAGGGCGCTTCTGTGGAGTTATGTGGCGGTATACATGTAGCTAATACATCCGAGATAGGCGTATTTCTCATCACGAAAGAAAGTGGAGTGAGTGCAGGCGTGCGTCGTATAGAAGCAATCTGTGCAAAAGAGGCGCAAAAATATATTGCAGCACTTCGAAGTGAATTTGAAAATATCAAAGAGGAAGTAAAAAATCAAGATGTGCTTCTTGGAATAACAAAACTCAAAGATCAGATTAAAGAGCTTAAAAATGAGCTTGCAAGTGCACAAAGTGCAACAAAACAAGAGCTTAAAGGCGAAGTAATAGATGGAGTAAACGTGATTGTCGATACCGTTCAAAACGGTGATATTAAAATGCTTATCGATGATGCAAAGAACAAATACGAGCATGTTGCTATTATGCTAATCCAGCCAAAAGACGATAAAGTGCTCATTGCATGCGGCATAAAGGGAGTTGCCGTAAAAGCGGGAGCTTGGATCAAAGAGATTGCTCCTATTCTCGGAGGTGGAGGGGGAGGTCGAGATGACTTTGCTCAAGCCGGTGGTAAAGATATCTCTAAGATAGAAGACGCATTGAATGCATCACGCGAATATATCAAACGTAATCTTTAGGGATTTGAACTATTTTTTGATATAATCCAAGAGATCTATAGATATAGGATTATTGATGTATGACAATGAGTTAATAGCACTCAAAAAATCAAATCGTTTTAGAGAAAGAATACTTTTAGATAGTGAACTAATCGATTTAGGAACAAATGATTATCTTGGACTTGCTTCAAATGGCAAGCAGGTCAAAAAAGCTATAAAACTTCTTTTAGCGCAAGAAAGCTATGCTCCAAAAGCGAGTATGCTTGTCGGTGGATATCATATGATGCATGCACTATTTGAAAATGAGTTAGCCGTTTTGAATGGTTTTGAATCGGCAATTATGCTCAGCAGCGGTTTTTTGGCAAATATAGCTCTTATTGAATCGCTTGTACGCAAAGGTGATTTTTTGCTTATGGACGAAGAGTTTCACGCTAGTGGCATATTGGCAGCGAAACTCATAGAGGGAAGGTATGAGTTTTTCAAGCATAATGATCCTAATGATCTCAGAGAAAAACTCCAAAATATAAAAGCAAAAAGAGTCTTTGTTGCTATTGAAGGTGTTTACTCCATGAGCGGAGATATCTGTAAAAAAGAGATATTTGATTTAGCTGATGAGTTTGGAGTTTTGATGATAGTAGATGAAGCACATAGTAGCGGGGTGTTAGGTAAAAATCTTTTGGGTGTTTTTGATTATTTTGACATTGCACCGAAAGAAAATCATATCAAAATGGGAACACTCGGTAAAGCATATGGTTCACAAGGAGCATATATTTTGGCATCAAAAGAGATTATCTCTTTTTTGGAAAACAGAGCAAAACCTATTATCTATTCAACGGCACCTTCGCTTTTTGATGCTGCTTTAGCACTTGTAAATCTTCGTTATATATCGAAAGCGAAACATAAATTGACTCAAAAAATACAAAGAAGAGAGAAACTCGCAAGAGAAGTATTTGGCAAAAAATTTCAATCACTCATTATACCCATAGAGCAAAAAGATAACCAAAGCGTTCAAAAAATGCAAAAGATACTTAGAGAGAAAGGCTATTTTGTGGGCGCCATCAGACAACCAACGGTTGCTCATCCTATTATAAGGGTTATCCCTAGAACTAATATTCCTTTACCTCAGATAAAAGAGGTATTTGAGATTATAAGAGAGATCGATGATCGCGTGCAATAAAATATACATTAAACATAAAAAGAGCGTTTTGGTCGATATCGGGTTTGATATTAAGAGTGCAACGGCACTTGTTGGACAAAGCGGTAGCGGTAAATCGTTGACGCTTAAAGCTCTTTTGGGACTTTTGCCTCGTTCGCTTGACTCAGAACTCGATATTAAAAGTGACTTTGAACTCATAAGAGGTAAAAGTATAGGTTTTGTACCTCAAAATGCATTTACGGCGCTTTCTCCGATGAGCATTATCAAAAAGCAGTGGATAGGTGATATGAAAAATGCATATGAGCTCTTTGAGATGACGGGGTTAGATAGTGGTCTTTTAGAACGTTTTCCTTCCGAATTAAGCGGTGGTCAGCTTCAAAGAGTTATAATATCGATTGCGTTAGCCCCAAAACCGAAACTTCTTTTGCTTGATGAGCCTACAACGGCACTTGACCCAAATTTGAGAGAAGAAATTATAAAAATCTTGATACAATTACAACAGAAGATAGGATTTTTAATGCTTTTTGTGACACACGATATGAGCATCGCGAAAAAGTTATGTGATGACATCGTGGTTTTAAAGAACGGTAAATGTATAGAGGGTGGAAATGCAAAGCGTATTTTTGAGCAGCCAAAAGAACCATATACGAAAGAACTTATCGATTCTAGTTTTGAAAATAGGGAGTTTAGAAAATGATACACAAGATGATAAAAGGCTCAATACTACTCGCAATACTCTTTGCAATCGGCTTGGTTGGGGCTTTTGTCTATGCATATAGAGAAGTAAATATTAATGCACAAGAACTTATTGATTATAATCCGAAAATCTCAACTGCCGTTTATGATAGAAACGGTGAGCGTATAGCTTATCTTTTTGACGGGGAACATAGACTTTACGCGCGATATGATGAGATACCCGGCAGGGCAATAGAAGCGCTCATTGCCATAGAAGATACACGATTTTTTGAGCATGACGGTGTCAATCTCGATGCGATTGTAAGAGCTATCATAAAAGATATAAAAGCCGGAAGTTTTGTCGAGGGGGGCAGTACGCTCACGCAACAGCTTATCAAAAATAAACTTTTAACCAATGAGAAGAAATTTGCTAGAAAACTTAAAGAAGCAATCATAGCTTTAAAGATAGAACAATCCCTTACAAAAGAGGAGATACTCGAGCGATACCTCAATGAGATATTTTTTGGTAATGGATATCACGGCATAAAAACAGCAGCAAACGGTTTTTTCCATAAAGAACTCGATGAACTCACACTTAAAGAGTGTGCCATATTGGTTGGACTTCCAAATGCTCCAAGTGCGCTCAATCCGACAAAACATTATGCGCGTTCAATGCAAAGAGCCAATAATGTTCTTTTTAGAATGAAAAGTTTAGGGTGGATAAGTCCCAAAGAGTATCTTGAGGCTGTCAAAGAAGCACCGAAAGTTTATAACACTACATTGACCCAAAACATCGCACCTTATATTACCGATGAGGTTATGAGAGAACTTTCTGATAAATTTAAAGATATAAAAACAGGTGGATACAGTATCTACACAACCATAGATATGAAACAGCAAGAGATAGCTAGAGAGGCTCTCAAAGAGACGCTTGATGATGCATATAAAAGATATACGGATGAAGATAGCAAAAAAAATCTTAACGGCGCAATCGTAGCAGTCGATAGTAAAAGTGGCGATATCATGGCGCTTGTAGGCGGTGTCGATTATAAAAAGAGTGCATTCAATAGAGCAACGCAAACGAAGCGACAACCGGGTTCATCTTTTAAACCTTTCATCTATCAGACCGCACTTGATATGGGGTATAATCCTGCTACGAAACTACCCGATTTGGCAACAACATTCGAATACTATGAAAATGGGCAAAGAAAGATATGGGCGCCGAAAAATTATGAAGGAAGATTTAAGGGTTTCATCACGCTTCGAGAAGCGCTTTATACATCTAGAAACTTAGCAAC
>JAFGVX010000094.1 GCA_016937775.1 Campylobacterales bacterium
AGTCACAATGTAAGAGTTGATTTTTTTGGACTTGATGCAAGAACAACACTCTCTGCTGCGGCATTGAAACTCAAGTTTGATCCTATCGTTGCCCCCATTAGCATCGTGCGTCAAAGTCGTGGTAAATATATGCTTTATGTGGATGAGTTCATAGAGTACAAGGCTGATGAGATCGCTGATGAGAAAGAGAAACTTAAAGCAATCACACAAAGATATAACCAAGCACTTGAAAAGATGATTGAGCGCGATATATCTCAATGGTTTTGGATGCATGACCGATGGAAATAAAAAAGAAGATACTCATCCTAAGCGATAGAAGAGCAGGGCATCTCAACCAGTCGATAGCCTTTTGTAAATATATGAAATTGGATTATGATATTGTAGAGGTACGATTTAAAAACAGATTCTTGAGATTAATATCGTATCTATTTGATAGAGTGGGCATTTATAATATGTCTATTTTTGATATGAGTATGAATACCCAGGTCAAGCCTGAGTATGACAAATTTTGTCATTCCTGCGAAGGCAGGAATCTAGAAATAACGATAGATAATCAGTGGATCCAATTATTACTAAAAAATAAAAAATATAACCTCGTAGCGTGTGCAGGCTCAAGCACATATTATGCTGTGAGAGTTATGGCTAAAAAACTAAATCTAAAATCAATCTCCATGATGCTCCCCCGAGGGTATAGATATAACTTTGATTATATATTTGCTCAAAGCCATGATAATCCTCCAAAAAGAGAAAATATCATCCCTATTCCTGCAAATTTTGCCTATATAGAGCCTCAACATCTCTGCTCTCTCGATAAAAAATCAGTCGGTATCGTCATCGGAGGAGACAATAGCATTTTGCATATGTCAAAAGAGCTTCTTAAAAAGCAGCTTGATGCCATATTTGATCTGTATCATAGCTATGAGATAGCCGTTACAACATCACCAAGAACAGCCAAAGAGATTGAGGAGTTGCTTGAGGGTTATGATTTTGCTTACAAGATGATTTACTCTAAAGAGCCTCTCAATCCTATCCCTGATTTTTTAGATCAATGCGAGGTTGTTTGCATCACGATGGATAGTACCTCTATGATTAGTGAAGCGATTTCATATGGGAATGCCGCCGTGATTGTCCTGCCGCTTCTTGCAAAAAGAGAAAATAAATTTTCCTCACTTGTCACATCTTTGGAGAGTGAAGGGTATTTGCATATATTTGACGGTACAATAGAGCAAAAAAATAGAAAAATAGATTTTAAACAATATCTAAAAGGCATCTATCTATGAGGATAATCCAACTATTACCAAATTTAAATGAAGGTGGAGTAGAGAGAGGGGCTGTCGATAGTAATCGCGAGTATGCAAAAAGAGGTCATGAGAGCATAGTTATCAGTAATGGCGGAAGACTTTGTGAACAGATAGTAAAAGATGGCGGAGAGCATATAGCATTTGATGTTGCAAGCAAAAACATTTTGACAGCTCCTTGGCGTGTCTATAGATTGAAGCAACTCCTTAAAGAGTTAAACTCTGATGTAATCCACGCTAGAAGTCGTGTGCCTGCTTGGCTTGTTTACCTTGCAAATAAAAAACTAAACATTCCTTTCGTGACGACCGTTCATGGTTTTAATAGTGTCAATGCATATAGTAAGGTTATGACTTATGGAGATAGAGTCATCTGCTCAAGTCGTTTTTTGATCGAGCATATAAAAGAGCATTATGGCGTTGCTGATGATATTATAAGATTGATTCCAAGAGGGATTGACTTGGAGTATTTTGATCCAAACGGGCTAGATATACCGTGGAGGGACTCTTTTGTGGAAAGATACAATCTTTCCGGCAAAAAGATCATAGTTCAGGTTGCAAGGATTACCGGTTGGAAAGATCAGCTCACGACTATCAAAGCATTTTTTGCTGCCAAAGAGAAGCATCCTTCTTTAGTGCTCCTACTTGTTGGAAGTGTCGATAAAAGCAGAGAATCATACTATGGCGAGCTTGCATCGGTTATCGAGGGCTCTAAGTGGAGGGATGATGTTATTTTTACAGGAAATCAATCTAGCATAAAAGAGATTTTCTCTTTGGCGACTCTCAATATATCATCATCAACCAAGCCGGAAACATTTGGAAGAGCCAATGTGGAGGGCATGGTGATGGGCGTGCCTCTGCTTGCATCTTCTATAGGAGCGGCGTTTGATTATGTGCAAGAGGGGAAAACGGGCTTTTTCTTTAATCCTGGCGATTATAAGGAGTTATCAAAACTTATAGAGAAATCTATCGAATATAGATTTGACCATGCTTATATTCGCAATTTTGCACAAACGAATTTTTCTTTGAAGCAGATGGTTGATAAAACTATAGAAGTGTACAAAGAGGTAGTGTGATAAATGCAAAAGCTAATCATTCAATTTATAATTACCAATATTGTATTTTATCTTCCTTTTATCAGGTATCTCAATCTATAATAAACACTATATAGATAGGATGCAACGGGAAAAGTAAACTTTTTTTTCATAGCAAGTTCATAAATTTCTTGTGTAAATTCATCATTTTTAGAAAGTACTTTACCTAAAAATTTACTTTTATGTTTTTGATATACTCTTAAATCAAATGACTCTTTATATAGTTTTAATTTTCCTAGTAAATCTAGTACTGTTAGTGTTCTTAAGCACTTTTTACAAGCTGAGCAGTTTTTTTGATTGACTCCATCTGTTGTACAGACATCTAAAAATTTATAGCTATTTTCTATATTTGATACAATTTTTATTTTTTCTCCCCTCTTATATTCTGAGCCAACATTTAAGATTTCTATAGTATCACAACTCGATAATATTTGGAGGATAAATGATTCTAATTGTGATATATGTATTATGTTACTGTTTACTGCTAAGTGTTCATAGAAATGACTTGATGAGTGCAAAAATTTTTTAACGCCTTTTTGTAGCAACAGTGCAACAGATACATTTCTCATTACAAATGTTTTTATAAATCGTAGCTCTGATTCATTTTTGTAGAATTCATCAAGATTTGAATTAATCTTTACAAAAGGTAAGCCAATCTTTTTTGTAACAGAAAGAAGCCTATTATATCTTCTTAAAAATAGATTATATCCTTCTTCGCCACTCCAATGCGACCCTACATTATTAAATGTCAACATTGTTATTTTGGAAGATTTTGGACATTTTGGATTATAAAAATAATCTGCCAATGTACAAAAAGAATCAACTCCTCCGGAAAAACCTGTTGCGCACTCACTCCCTTTTTTTATAGATTCATCACAAGCTATAATTTCTTTTGCATAAATATTGATTTGATTTAAGGATGGCATAAATGTTTGCAATAGCTTTTGAAGTTTAAAGGATGCATTCCAATAGGTGTTTTCTGAAACTTTCCCTTCAAGATAGATATCTTCTCCATAATGCATTGCCGGCATCAACAGACCTATCAATGCAGCATCAGCATAATCGGAAACTATAGCCATATGCTCTTTATCAAGTTCGTAAAAGAGCTTCATTGCGTTCAAGTGTTCAGATGTGACATCCACCTCGTATCTAACCAACTCATCATCTACTATTAATTTTGGACATGATATCTTCAAAGTGCATTTCCCATTCAGGTTTTTATAAAGTTTAAGTTATTATACAATCTAAATTATTGTATCTTCCAAAGGTTGATGATTGAAAAATAGAAAAATACGCATTATTTTTGCTCGATTAATAAGCAAGATGCCAACAAATACATTGAGATGTTTTTTATATCGAGTGATTTTTAACTATACTATAGATAAATCCAAGATTGGTCGTGGAACCATTATTGATGTCATCAAAGCAAAATTGATTGAGTGTAAAATTGGTCGTCATAATACATTGGTTGGTCCCATGAGCATCGAAATTCACAAAAAAGCTAGTATGGGTTCCGGAAATATGGTTCAAGCCGATTCGGTTGAGTTAAATAATATACGCAGTTTTATAATGGCAAAAAATAGTCGTATCGGTCGAGATCATCACATTGACATTGCTGCTTCTTTTTCACTTGATAAAAACTCTTGTATTGCAGGGATAGGTTCACAATTTTGGACTCATGGAGCGGGTATGCAAGAGGGTATATTTATCGGAGAAAATTGCTATATAGGAAGTGCCGTAAGGTTTAAGCCGGGAACATCCATAGGTGATAATAGCATTGTCGGTCTTGGAAGTGTTGTTACGAAAAAATTTAATTCTAAAAATGTCATTATTGCCGGACTACCAGCAAAAATAATAAGAGAAAATTACGATTGGAAAATTAGAAAAAATATTTGATTTTGGATTGTTATATTGAGTTGTTTGAGATGAATAAGTTCTCTTAAACCATATTTTGAGATTTTTTTGCAAATAGGGCATTTATAATTCCAGTAGTTTTTCAAAAATCTTTTGATTTGCATTCAATGGAAAATATGTTTTTAATGCGTTAAATTGGCTATTTGAATAATTATTTAATGTTTTTTTATCCATTAAAATATTCAAGCTTTGTATTTTATCTTGTAGCCCAAACTCAATAAGATCATGAGTGTAAAAGCCATCATCTCCACAATAGTGGTCTAAGAGGGTTGCATTTTTACAATTCTCATAAGGAGTTATGTCAAAAACAGGAATGTGTCTTGCGGTCAAAAATATACCGGCAGTTGAATAGAATGAAAGGCATGCTCTAAAATTCATATCCAAATTAATAAGCGAATGCGTATATTCCTTTACATTTGAAAACTTTTCTTGTATCTCCCTATATTCATAAGTCTTTTTATCTCGCGGATGATGTTTTGTAAGAACATTCAGATTATTTTGAGAGCAAAAAGATAAAAGTTCTTCAAATTTTTTTAAAGCCTCTGTTCTTGTGCACCCATTTATTTCATAG
>JAFGVX010000095.1 GCA_016937775.1 Campylobacterales bacterium
ATTTATGCAAACCTTTTTATGACCATCCTTTTGGTGCTTATACTGTACGGATATATCATACATTTGTATAGAAGCGAAAAAAAAGGCGAGAAGGATTACGAAAAATACGGCAAAATAGCACTCGATGATGAGATCGACAGCAAGCCGGTTGAAGAAAATCCTGATGTCCGGAATAAAAATAAGGAGTAAGATAAATGAATAGTTTAATGATCAAAGCATTAGCTTTTTCAGCAGTTCTTATGGTTGCAACAATCGTTGTTGTTAAGTATATGAACGTTGATTTGAGTGATCCTGTGAACTTGATCACAATGTTGGGTGCGGCAGCTATTGCTTTCCTTACATTTGGGGTTGCGGCGAAATATATTAATCAGATGAAGACTGATAGAGCTGAAGGTGAATTAGCCCAAGACAATTGGGATGGTATAGGTGAGTATAAAAATGAACTTCCGGGCGGTTGGGCATACTCATTCTTAGGAACACTTATTTGGGCAATGTGGTACTGGACAATGGGGTATCCTGTTAATGCATATAGCCAAATAGGTGAATACAACAAAGAAGTAAAAGCGTATAATGCAAAATTTGAAGAGATGCACAAAAATGCAGATGCAGATACACTCAAAGCTATGGGTGAGTCTATATTTTTAGTGCAATGTGCGCCTTGTCACGGTGAGACGGCAGATGGTCTTTCAGGTAAAGCACAAGATTTGAATGAAAGAATGGCAAAAGAGCAAATCCTTGATGTGATTGCTAACGGTTCAAATCAACTTGGTTACCCAATGGGTGCTATGCCGGGAGGTATGGCAAGTGGGGCAGATGCCGAGGCGATTGCCGATTATATCGTTGGCGGCATGCAAGGTCAAGCTCCTGCGGCGTATGCAACATGTGCAGCTTGTCATGGAGCTGACGGACAGGGTATGAGCGGAATGTCACCAAACCTTACAAAATATGATGAAAAGATAGTGACACAGGTGCTTGCTAATGGAAAAAAAGGTATGATAGGCGCAATGCCTTCATTCAATAATAGATTGACACCGGTGCAAGAAAAAGCATTGGCGACATATCTTCAAAGTTTACTAGAGGAGTAAGAGATGGCTGAAAATGCAAGAAGAGGACTTTTTACTCTTAGCGGGATAAGCGGTATGCTTATAGCAACAGTTCTTCTGTTGACTATCTTAGCAGGATTGACTTTTTGGGGACTCTTGGTACAACAAGGAAGTGCTCAAAATCCTTATGATCCTACACCGATAACAAGTAGTCTTGATAATGTTCAAATGAATAGTGTAGATAATGCACAGCATGCATTTAAAGATGCGAACTAAAGGATGTAATAATGATTAAAATTATGGATAAAGTTTTGACATTGGGAATGGTGATTACGGCACTCTATACACTTTATGCAGTTTTGACTCCAAATCACCTTTTCGTAGGTTGAAATATATGAACATAGCACGAGTAAGGTTCGCCTTGCTTGCTGTGCTATTTCCTCTTTTCTTATACTCATACTCTCCGATAATCAAAAATGAACTTTTAAAACCTGAGGTTGAGTTAAAAATTACTCAAATCGGTACGGAATTATTGGATAAATGCGGTATTAACGGGTATATTATAGCTACTAATGATCCTTTTCCTCGAGGCTATAGTATGACTGAGTATCTAAAGAATTTTGGAGATAGCTTAAGCGAGCCATATATTGTTTTTGTTTTTGCTCCACATGATAAAAGAGTCGGTATAGTAGCATCATCAAAAGAGCTGGAAAATCTTTATGATGAAAGTAGCGTTGAAGATGCAGCCATTGGCGTAGTTGCAACGCACGATAGTAATACTTTAGAAGATAAATACAACATAGCCATTTTACAGGGTTTTTCTGAGCTTGCGGATCAAGTTGCGCATGCAAAAGGTGTTATGATGATAAATACGATACCAAATGACACAAAGCAAGTCGTGCATGTATTGCAGTATATTATCTATATTGGTTCACTATTGGTTTTTTGGATATTTATCGGAAGACCTATTTTTTTGAGGATAAAAAATGGAAGAAAAAAATAAAGAAAAGACTTATTGGCCCCATATGATTGTGGGCTTTTTGTTTTTGGGGCTTTCACTTGGATATTGGACGATAAAATCGGCTTCATCTATGCCGGTTGAGAGAGAAAATAAATATATGATGGCATATCAAAAAGCAGATGAAGATTTTAATGAGATTATGCAAAAGGAAAAAGCATTTAATGCTCTTTATGATATAGCAATCCAAAATGTTGAAATTATTAAAGTAGATCCAAATGTCAACAGCAAGGTAAAACAAGCCGATCCTATTAAACTCAATCAGGGTAAAAATAGTTTTGCTTACAAAATTACAACAAAAGATGGTCAATTAGTTGAAGATGCAAAAGTAACATTTTTATTGACTCGTCCACATACAGATCGTGATGATATGGAGATAGAGGACATAATTTACAAAGATGGTCTCTATACTATTTCAGATATTGATATCGAAAAGATAGGGAGATACACGCTTGTAATAAAAGCAGAAGTGGGTGATGCAATCGGGTATAATGAGCGACCCGCATTTCTAGAGAAAGAAGTAAGCTCAAAACAGTAATCAATCATAGATATGTTATACTTTTTCTATGATTGCTTCTCCAAAAAAACTCATTATTCTTCCGACTTCAAGATCTATTCGCGAGGTAAAAAAAAGTTGTAATGCAAATGCGTTTTTACCCGCTTTTATGCGAATGGATGAGTTTGAATCGCGAGCAATACTCGTAGATA
>JAFGVX010000016.1 GCA_016937775.1 Campylobacterales bacterium
CATATCGATACAACAAAGATTATCGAGGTGATTGATCCTAAAAAAGATGTTGATGGATTCCATCCTTATAATGTTGGCAGAATGATGGCGGGATTAGAAAGCTTTGTTGCTTGTACACCGCTTGGCGTGATGAAAATTTTTGAGGAGTATGATATCAAGCTCCAAGGTAAAGATGTTTGTGTTGTTGGTGCGAGCAATATCGTAGGTAAACCTATGGCAAATTTGCTTATTAATGCAGGTGCAACCGTAAGCATAACACATATCCATACAAAAGATTTAAGCTTCCATACAAAAAATGCCGATATTGTCGTAGTAGGCGTAGGGGTGCCGAATCTCATTAAAGAAGATATGATAAAAGAAGGCGCGATCGTGATTGATATCGGAATCAACAGATTGAATGACGGTTCTATTGCGGGTGATGTCGATTTTGCGAATGTTTCAAAGAAATGCTCTTACATCACTCCTGTGCCCGGAGGTGTTGGTCCTATGACTATAGCTATGCTTCTTTCCAATACGCTTCATGCAGCGCGAAAGAGAGCTATATGAGAAATATCTTATCAAAGTTTTATCATTTTGCCGGGACATGGACCGGCACAATCATCATCGTTCTTTTTCTCATTTTTTTTGTTGCACAATCTTTTGTAATACCAAGTGGCTCCATGAAAAACACGCTACTCATAGGTGATTTTCTTTTTGCTAAAAAATACAGCTACGGTATCCCCACCCCACATCTTCCTTGGCTTGAAATTCCGGTAGTTCCTGATTTTAACGATAATGGACATCTTATAGAAGGCTCTAGACCAAAGCGGGGTGATATCGTCATTTTTAGAAAACCCGATGCACCAAAAGTACATTTTGTAAAACGTTGTGTTGCTGTAGGAGGAGATGAAATCATCTATGGTGATAAAAAACTCCTTATCCATTTTCATGAGGGCGATCAATATATACAAAAAAACTATGCTTCAAAAAAAATCGTAAGATTACTCGGAAAACTTTGGGTACAGAATCCTTACAAAGATACATTTCCGGGCATTCACTATATGAACACAAAAAGACTCACCAGTTTCGAACAACTTATTGTTATGTATCCTGATATCGATATGAAACCTCTTTTGCTTGAAGAGTTTGATTCTAAAATATCAGATATGGATGGCGGCATCAATGCTTTTTATAAAAAAGTAGAGCCTGATCACTTCTATATGATAGGAGACAATAGAGACAACTCAAACGATAGTCGTTTTTGGGGCTCGGTTCCCTATAAATATATCGTTGGAAAACCTTGGGCTATTTATTTTAGCATAGAACACAGAAGCTACGATTATGTGCTAAATGGAGCAGACAGTCAAAGAAACGGAAGTGATATCGATGCTCTCCAAAGAGTTTGCAAAAAAATAGATATCTACTCAAATGAATGCAAGACACTTTGGGACAAAGAACGATTTAGAATTCGTTGGAATCGTATTGGAAATATTATCGATACGATGCAGTATGAGGAGCCATCACTGTGAGTGAAACAGAGATACTCAGAATAGTTGCAACGATTTTAGCACTCATGATTGCCGTAATCGGTCATGAGGTTATGCATGGTTTTATCGCTTATAAACACGGAGATAGCACTGCTAAAAATGCAGGAAGACTCAGCATCAACCCCTTCATCCACATTGATCCTGTAGGAACTTTACTTATACCGGGTATTCTTTTTGCTACGGGTGCACCCTTTATACTCGGTTGGGCAAAACCGGTTCCTGTTAATATCCTTACGGTACTTCGCAATAAAGGAACAAGGGGCGCTATAGAAGTAGCGCTTGCGGGCGTGACATATAACTTTATACTCGCAGCGCTTGCTACTGTTATATTTTATTCACTTGATAAACCCACTTCACTCATAGGTGACTTTATTCTTTTATTTATCATACAAAGCATTATCATTAATATTGTTTTGGGCGTATTTAACCTTTGGCCGATTCCGCCTCTTGACGGCTCACAAGCATTGAAATACTTTTCAGTGAGTATGGGATGGAAAAGTGTAGTAGAATTTTTAGAAAAGATATATCCTTACGGGATGCTTATCATCGTTGCCATTCTTTTGATACGACCCTTAAGTAGCCTATTTTTTATGCCTGTTCGACTATTATTAAATTTTCTACTGCCAACACAATTTTAAGGAGAGATGATGAGATTTTATATAGCAACCGATCACGCCGGATATAATGTAAAAGACTTTGTCAAAGAGTACTTGGAGAGTAAGTCTCATGAGGTGATTGATCTTGGTCCTTACAGTAATGACAGAGTTGATTATCCTGATTTTGCAAAAAAATGTGCGCTCAAAGTGCTTGAAGATAATGGGAGTTTCGGTATACTTATTTGTGGAACAGGGATAGGCATATCAATCGCGGCAAATAAAATCAATGGTATTAGGGCTGCACTCTGTCACGATAGCTATACGGCTTCTTTATGTCGCGCACATAATGATTCTAATATTCTCTGTTTTGGAGAGAGGGTTGTCGGCAAAGGGGTCATTGAGAGTATGCTAGAGAGCTTTTGCAATACTCCTTTTGAAGGCGGAAGACATGAGGCTAGAGTCAAAAAGATTGATGCTTGCTCGATAGGTAAAATTGAATAAGGAGTTTAAAATGTCAAATGCATTAACGGATGATCAAAAAAAGATGCTTCTTTCACATATAAGAGATGTCAATGATTTTCCGCAACCCGGAATTGTTTTTAAAGATATTACGCCACTTCTTGCTTCACCACAAGCACTCAATATGCTCATGGATCACCTTACGGAGAGATATCTCGGATATGATCTTGATTATGTAGCGGGTATTGACGCGCGCGGTTTTATATTTGGCTCAATATTAGCCGATAGACTCGGTGTAGGTTTCATACCTATTCGTAAAAAAGACAAACTCCCCTTTACAACAATCACACAAAAATACTCTCTTGAGTACGGATTTGACGAAATTGAAGTACATATTGATGCATTTGGGGAGAAAAAAGGCGCCAAGGTTCTTCTCATTGATGATCTTATAGCAACCGGAGGAACAGCAAAAGCGGCAAATGAGCTTATAAAAGTAGCAGGAGCTCAATGTGTAGAGACATGCTTTATCATAGAATTGAAATTTTTAAACGGTCGAACACTTTTTAAAGATGATGATATCTATAGTGTGATAGAATATTGAGTATGCAAGAACTTTATAATGTTGATAATTATAAGAAATTTCTAAAGATATCTTTGGAAGCGCGTAGGAACAGTAGTGAATTTGAAGAGAACACGTTCAACTATCTTCATCCTATTAGTGTAGTTGCAGAGATTATTGCAACACTTCCGTTTATTAAGATAACACAAGAAGAAGCAGATAAGGCTATTGCTTGCGCCCTTTTACATAGTGCGACTGAAAACTCCAACTATCCATTTGAATATATGGGGTTAGACAAAGATGTAGTCGAGGGAGTAAAAGCACTGACAAAAGATAACTCGTTGCCTACACCAAGATTGCAAACAACCGATTGCCTTACGCGTCTTTCAAAATTGCCGAAATATATATAGATGGTAATGATGGCAGAAAGAATATCCACCTTAGATTTCCCTCCTCAAAGTAGAAGCAAAGAAGATATACTCTATTATCAAAATGAATCAAAAGAGATACTCGATCACCTTAAATTTTCAAATAAATTGCTTGCTCAAAAACTTTCAGATAAGATAATATCGTATTCGCGATATATCAATTTTTAATTCATTCTTTCTACTCTAGATTTTTATAGCTTATTTTTTAATCAATACATTGTTTAAATTTTAGATATCATTCAAATAAAAAAGGATGGATATGAAAGAACTCATAGATATATATAGGCTAAATGCATCCGAGATAGAACAGTTTATCAAAGAAACACTCTATAATTTAGGAAATATAAACAGATATAAAACGGAAGATTTCAAAGGACTTTTTACGGTCTTTCCTTCACTTGAGCTTGTCTATATGTCTGACACCAAAGAGTATAAACAGAATTCGCCCAATATCTATAAAAATAGGATTGATCAAGCGCAAAAAAACAGAGACAGAAGCTATCTTCTCAAAAATATTGATCTTCAAGATGATCAAACCAGTATATCAAAACCCTATGTAAGCAGTGCAACGGGAAATACTTGCATAACGGCTATAAGACAAGAGGGGAAAGAGATATTTTTTTTAGATTTTGATCTCTCTGTTTTATTGCAAAAACTTGGATTTTTAGAATTGCACAACAATTTCAATATTATGAATAAGGGCTTTTATGTAGCAGCAGGCTCTTCGATGGTACTGCTCTCTGTATTTACGATAGGATATGCACTTATTAGCTTTTTTCATACCATTATATTTGAATCAAACTTCTCTGTTGAGGCTATCTTTAAGCCCGTAGTTGCATTGACTTTAGGGCTTGCGATATTTGATCTTGCAAAAACTATACTTGAGCAGGAAGTATTTTTTAAAAGTTATGCAAAAAGTAACAAAACAGAGTATAGGCTACTCATAAAATTTTTGATCACAATCATTATCGCCTTACTTATAGAGGCTCTTATGGTCGTCTTTAAAATTGCAATATCGGATTATACGCAACTCATAAATGCCTACTATCTCATATTGGGAGTTTCTGCTATTATAGTCTCCCTCTCCATCTTTGTATTTCTCTCTCAAAGAGCATCAACAAAATGATGTTCTTTGCATTCAAAACGCATTCCATCTTTTTTTGCCTTTGCAAAGGGAGTAAATTTTAAGTCAAGTATTTTACAGATATCTTGAATATGCGGAAGTTGATGCTTTTTAAATCCAACGAGCATCTCGTATTCTTCACCGCTTTCACCGACAGCATCATCAATATCGATCAAAAGCTCCAACCCTACATCATTCAAGTCAAGTAATTTATTTGTATCGCAAAAGAGTCCATCGGAAATATCCATTCCAACAGTAAGATACTCTCTTGTTTTTGCAACAAAATCTGCGCGCAAAGAGGGCTCAAAAAATCTCGATTCATCTTCTATAGATTGTCCTAAAAAAAGTTTTTCAAGATCACACTTACTCTGACCTAAGGTTCCCGTAAATGCAAGCAGATCACCCTCTTGGAGTCCAACCCTTAGAAGCGGATTATCACTCTTGGAAATAACGGTAATCGTAATGCCGATTTTTTCAGCCGCAATCGTATCTCCACCGATAATCTCACAACCAAACTCTTTTGCGCATAGTTCAAGCGCACCGGTAAGTGCGTTTATCTCATTTTCGGATATATTGTTTGGAAGCGTTAAAGCAACAAGAGCATAGAATGGTTTTGCATTCATAGCAACAGCATCCGAGATATTCACAAGCATTGCTTTTCTACCAATCTGTGCCATACTCATCCACTCTCTTTTAAAATGGATATCTTCAAAGAAGCTATCACAACTATAACAAAATCCATCAATACAAGCAGCATCATCACCAATATAATGAGATGTAAATTTTTTTATAATAAAACTCTCTTTATTCATTGTTCTCTCTTTTTATTGTTGGCAAAATTGTAACATATATAGAGGTTTTTTTTGTTTTTATGTGTACTATTTAAAGAATCTAACACGAAAGTGAAGATATAATCTATGAAATTTGTTTCAAAAGGATATTTTGGCTATGGATATAAAAATCTACCATTACGATGTAGTGATAGTTGGGGCGGGTCTTGCGGGTCTTGCTGCAGCCAGAGAAACAACGGCTGCCGGTAAAAAAACGGCAGTTATCACAAAATTGCATCCGCTTAGAAGTCACTCCGGAGCTGCACAAGGGGGAATCAATGCGGCACTCGGAAAAGACGACTCGATAGAGCTTCATGAATTTGATACCGTAAAAGGCAGTGATTATCTTGCCGACCAAGACTGTGTGGAGTTACTATGCTCTAAAGCGCCCGAGACCATAAGATGGATCGAAAAAATGGGTGCAGTATTTTCAAGGGATGATAAAGGAAATATAGCTATTCGCCCTTTTGGAGGACAAAGCAAACCAAGAGCATGCTACGCAAAAGATAGAACAGGACTTACCCTTTTGCAAACTATTTATGAACAAGCTTTTAGAGAAGGTGTGAAGGTTTATGATGAATGGTATACTGCCGACATCATCTATGAAGACAATAAAGTATCCGGAGTTGCTGCTTTTGACATTAGAAGCGGTGAAATGGCAATCTTCAATGCGAAAGCCGTTATGTTTGCAACAGGGGGTTACGGAAGAGCATACAAGATAAACTCAAATGCACATGCAAATACGGGAGATGCTCTCTCTATCGTTGCAAGACACGGACTTCCGCTTGAAGATATGGAATTTGTTCAATTTCATCCAAGCGGACTTGGAGGCTCAGGGATTCTTATATCGGAAGCAGCTAGAGGAGAGGGAGGTAAACTTCTCAACTCTAAAGGTGAACGATTTATGGAAAAATATGCGCCAAATGCACTTGAGCTTGCCTCAAGAGATGTTGTGAGTCGCGCAATTATGCAAGAGATCAAAGAAGGAAGAGGTGTAGGTCCCGATAAAGATGCCGTATATATCGATCTCACACACTTGCCAAAAGAGACAATCTTAACAAAACTGCCTGAACTAAGAGACCTTGCTATAGCATTCTTGGGACAAGATATGCTTCATGAGCCAATCATGATTGCCGCAACCGCACATTACTCTATGGGCGGTATTCCTGTTGATATCAATTGTCATGTAAAAAGCACGCCTACACAAATTGTGGAAGGCTTTTATGCAGCGGGTGAATGTAGCTGTGTAAGCGTACATGGAGCAAATCGTCTCGGTGCAAACTCTGTTCTTGAAGCACTGCTTTTTGGAAGACATGCAGGAGAAAATATTGTCAAAGACCTTGATAATCTTGTCTGTAGAGAAGTGAGTGAAGATGATGCTACGCGAATGATTACAGAATACAATTGGATCAAAACCAATAACGGCGAAGAGAGTGTAGCGGTAATTAGGGCAGAACTCCAAGAGAGTATGACTACAAATGCCGGTGTATTTAGAACGGCTGATTCGCTCAAAAAACAACAAAAAGTACTCGAAAAACTCTCAAAAAGATATCAAAACATCAGAATAGCAGATAAATCAAAGATATTTAACACAGAACTTCAAGAGGCAATTGAACTTGGACATATGCTTGATTATTCTAAATTTATTGTTGAAGGTGCACTTGCTAGAAATGAGAGTCGCGGAGCACACTTTAGAGAAGATTATCCAAAAAGAGATGATAAAAAGTTCCTCAAACACACTTATGCCTATATGGACAAAGACGGTAATATTAGGCAAGAATATGCAGATGTTGTTTTGGGTAAATTTGAAGTTCAAGAAAGAACATACTAGGAGGTGGTCATGAGCAAAACAAAAAAAATACAGATAAAAGCATTTAGATTTAATGCTGAGACAGACTATCTTCCTTATTATAAGAGCTACGAAATGGAGGTTGAAAAAAATGAAGTTATCCTTGACCTTCTCAATAGACTCAAATATGAACATGACGGTTCGTTTTCATACAGAAGATCATGTAGACATGGAATTTGTGGCTCTTGTGCTATCAAGGTAAACGGCAAACCGGTACTTGCATGTAAAGAAAATGCTCATGATTTGATCGGGCTTTTCGGCGATGAGCTTATCTTTGAGCCACAAAGCAAACAAAGAGTCATTAAAGATATGATTATTGATAAAGAGGATTTTTGGGAAAAACATGCTGCTATTAAACCGTATGTTGAGTGTGATATTGATCCACATCCTACGAAAGAAAATCTTATCTCCAAAGAAGAGGTTGAAAATATTCTTAATGCAGATTATTGTATCCAGTGCGGTAACTGTCATTACGCCTGCCCTGCTTTAAGTGTAAACGGAGATTTTTTTGGTCCTGCTGCATTTGTGGCAGCCTATAGATTTACCGCGGATACAAGAGACAATGCAAGTGTAGAGCGACTTGAGCTTACTGCAAAATTGGGACAAGGAGTTTGGGATTGCGTGAAATGCTTTGAGTGCGTTGAAGCATGCCCGAAAGAGATCAATCCTCTTGAAAAAATCACAAAACTGCATAATCTTCAATTTGAGAAAAATATTGCAAAAAGTAATGTTGCCACAAAACATGCAGAAGGATTTGTAAGAAGTATCAAAAAACATGGCTTCCTAGATGAAGCTGATATTGTCAAATATAGCGAAGGACCAATCGGTACATTGAAACATATGAAAGATGCACTAAAAATGCTCAAAGCAGGCAAAATACATCTAAGCGATCAACTGCCTTTTGTCGATAATATGCCAAAATCAAAAAATCTTGATGAGATTCAAAAACTAATAGAGATCTCTCAAACCAATAAGTTGTAAGGAGACAAAATGAGCAATTTAAAATATGCACTTTATACCGGATGTACGGCAAAAGAATCAACTCCTGAACTTCTCTCTTCTACTTTAGCTGTAGGTGAAAAACTCGGAATTGAACTTCATATACTTGAAGAGGCAAGCTGTTGTGGAGCAAGTCATTTGCAAGACTTCGACCCTTTTCTTTCAGATGTCCTCAATGCAAGAAATATCTGTTACGCTGAAAAGACGGGATATACAATGGTAACACTTTGCAATACATGCCAAATCAACCTCTCTCTTACTAAAGAGAAACTTGATAGCGATGATGTATACAAAGCAAAAGTCAATAAAAAACTCAAAGAGACGGGACTGGAATACAAAGGAAGTGTTGCAATTAAACACTTTTTATATGTACTCGTGGATGATTACGGTACTGAAAATATAAAAGCTAAAGTGGAAGTACCGCTTAGTGAATATAACATCGCGCCATTTTACGGATGTCATAATATTCGTCCTTCGCACTTACATGCGCAAAATAACGGAAAAGAAAATCCATATAGGCCGACAAGCTTAGAGCGACTCATAGAATCACTCGAAGGCGTAAGCGTAGAGTATGCAAGTAAAAATAAATGTTGTGGTTTCCATGTAGACTTGCAAGCTCCGAATACAAGTAATACTCTTACGGGAAATGCACTTGTCGATGCAATTGATAACAATGCAGATATTGTCGTCACACCCTGCCCGCTTTGTCATCTCAATATGGACATCAAACAAGAGAGTGCCGGTAAATTACTCGGTAGAGATATCAATATTCCCGTCCTTCATATGCCTCAGATGGTTGCTCTTGCACTTGGATGTACACCAAAAGAGATTGGACTTAAATACCACATCACAAAAGCGAAACAACTTATCTCATAAAGAGTTTTTCTCTTTATGTTCTCTTTTTTCTGCAAAATATAATTGATTCTTTAAGGATTTAAAATAAAATATCAAATAAGACAATATTTATCTTATTTATATTATACTCATTTGTGAGGTTATTTCATGCATTAAACAACTTAAGGTTTTTAGTATGATTATCGATACATTTATATATTCTCTTTGGTAGCTAACGCTTGCTATGGCTCCTTATATTCTATTTGGACTTCTTTTAGCGGCTATTTTGCATGAAACTATCCCCCCAAAGTTTTATGACAAAACATCTTAGTAGCCGCGATACATCATCGGTCATGAAAGCCTCACTTTTTGGTATACTACTTCCAATTTGCTCATATGCAGTAATTCCCTTAGCAAAATCGATACAAAATTCAGGCACTTCAAAAGGCTCCGTACTCTCATTTTTAATCTCTATGCCCATCACGGGAGCAGATTCAATCTTGGCAACCTATGGAATATTCGGTTGGCTCTTTATGGTCTATAGAATTATCAGTTCATTTATTATCGCGATTATTGCCGGAATACTTACAAATATTTTTGATAAAGATGACACAGATATTAAAACTGATGAAGAAGAAATATGTTGCTGTAAAAATGAATATAAGAAGGCTCAAGAAAAAAAAATAAATGCAAAACATATTGTGCATTATATGCTCCAACTTTTTGAAGATATTACAAAACTTCTCTTTTGGGGACTTATAATTGGTGCGATGATTACTGCATTTATTCCCGAAAATATGAGTACACTTTTCAATCAATATAATTGGCTCTCCTATATCGTTGCACTGCTTATCGGCATCCCCATGTATGTTTGCGCAACATCATCCTTACTTATATAGCTACAAGATTAATACTCTCCGGCATTAGCGCAGGTGCATCATTTATATTTTTAGTTGCAGAATCCGCTACCAACACCGTTACGATGACATTTGTAAAAAAATCGCTTGGGGGGGGGAATCACTCCTAATCTATCTAGGTGTTATTGCTTTTGAGAGTATATTCTTTGGGCTTGGACTGGATATGATATTTGAAATCAATGATATAAATCCAACGGCACTTATCTCTCATGAAAAAAATATTTCACTTTTATCACAAATAAGCACATTCATACTTTGGATACTTATTGTTTTTTATCTCATCAAAGGATATTTGAGTAAAAAACAAGACTCAAAAAGCTGCTGTAAGTAAATCTAAGATAAGTTAAAAGCACCATTTAGCTATAATACGCGAAATACAATACAGAGTGATGATATGAGCGAAGAGACAAAGAAAGTTTATAATCCAAAAGAGATAGAAGAACAGTACTATAAGATATGGGAAGAGCGAGGCTATTTTGAGATAGAGGGCAACAGCTCTATAGTCGGAGAGAAAACATTTTCCATTATGATGCCGCCACCCAATGTCACCGGAAGTCTTCATATCGGTCATGCCCTCACCTTTACGCTCCAAGATATCATCGTACGATACAAAAGAATGGATGGCTACAAAACACTTTGGCAACCCGGCGTTGATCATGCAGGGATTGCAACACAGAATGTTGTCGAAAAACAACTATTGGCACAAGGAAAAACCAAAGAAGAGATAGGCAGAGATGCCTTCTTGGAGCTTTGTTGGAAACAAAAAGAGAGTTCAAATAACGCCATAACAGGTCAACTTAGAAAACTTGGTGTCTCGCCTGCATGGAGTAGAGAAAGATTTACAATGGATGATGGACTTGCAAATGCCGTGAAAAAAGCGTTTAAACAGATGTATGAAAGTGGTTATATCGTTAGAGATAACTATATGATTAACTGGTGTACGCACGATGGAGCACTTTCAGACATCGAAGTAGAATATGAAGAGCATGCCGGCAAACTTTATCATATCTGCTATCCGCTCAGTGATGGGAGTGGTGTAGTTGTAGTTGCCACCACAAGACCCGAAACCTACTTTGGAGATACTGCCGTTATGGTGCATCCCGAAGATGCGAGATATAAAAATATTATCAGCAAAAAAGTAAAATTACCACTTGTTGAGCGTGAGATTGAGATCATAGCGGATGAACATGTCGATATGGAATTTGGAACGGGTGTTGTTAAAGTAACACCCGCACATGATCCAAACGACTATGAAGTCGGTAAAAGACATGACTTAGAATTTATCACTATCTTTGATGAGAATGGTATTTTTAATGAGTATTGCGGAGAGTTTGAAGGAATAGAGAGACTTGAAGCAAGAGAGCAAGTGGTTGCAAAACTTCAAGAAAAAGGCTTTATAGAAAAAATCGAGGAACACACGCATCAAGTCGGTCACTGTTATAGATGTGGAAATGTTATCGAGCCCTACATATCAAGACAGTGGTTTGTTAAAAAAGAGTTTGCAAAAAATGCTATAGAAAAAGTCAATGCCGGAGGCGCAAAATTTTTCCCGAGTCATTGGATTAATAGCTATAATGCTTGGATGAGTGAGCTAAGAGATTGGTGCATAAGCAGACAACTCTGGTGGGGGCATCAAATACCCGTCATCTATTGCGACGAGTGCGGAAGTGAGAGTGTCTTTGAAGGTGAAAAACCTACAACTTGTCCAAAATGTGAAAGCAAAAATATCAAACAAGATCCTGATGTCCTTGATACTTGGTTTAGTTCGGGCTTATGGCCGTTCTCAACACTTGGTTGGGGAAATAATGATGTATTTGAAAATGAAAAATGGTTTGCAAATGATCTCAATGATTTCTATCCGAATTCACTTCTGATTACAGGTTTTGACATTCTCTTTTTTTGGGTAGCAAGAATGCTTATGATGGGAGAGAACTTAACAGAACAACTTCCATTTAAAGATATCTATCTACACGCACTCGTCAAAGATGAGAAAGGCGACAAGATGAGTAAATCTAAAGGGAATGTTATCGATCCACTCGATATGATAACAAAATACTCAACTGATGCTCTGCGTTTCACGCTTGCTGTTCTAGCAGTACAAGGAAGAGATATCAAGCTTAGCGAAGAGCGCCTGGAATTGAGCCGTAATTTTACCAATAAACTCTACAATGCCGCCAATTTTCTACTCTTAAATAGTGAAAGCTTTGATGACCTTGACATTAAAAAGATAGAAACACCACTTGGAAAATATATGCTCTCTCAACTTGCAAAAGCTACAAAAGAGACAAGAGAATTCTTGGATCAATATAGATTTAATGATGCGGCAACCACGCTTTATCGTTTCTTATGGGGCGAATTTTGTGATTGGGGGATAGAGCTTAGTAAGGCGAGTAAAGAGAGTATCACAGAACTTGGGAGCATCTACAAAGAATCACTCAAACTCTTACATCCTTTTATGCCTTTTATAAGCGAATATCTCTATCATACACTCTCAAAAAGCACTTTAAAGAATGATTGCTCTATTATGATTTCTTCTTATCCAAGCTTGCAAACATTCGATGAAAAAAGTACAAAAGATTTTGAACTTATCATAGAAGCTATCGTATCTGTACGAAGATGCAAAACGCTCATCGATCAAGGCAATCAAAAGATGACAAAAGCATATATCCTTGCCTCAAAAGATATCGATACGAATATAGCAAAACCTTTTATTGAAAAACTCGCAAAAGTTGAGGATATTGTCTTTATCAAACAAAGATTAGAGCGATGTGTAAGTGATGTTTCCGATAATCTTACAAGTATGATCGCCACTGATGATATCGATCTTGCACCTATTTTAAATAAATTTGACAAACAGAAAGAGAAGCTTCAAAAAGAGATAGACAAACTCTCATCTATGCTGAATAATGAAAGATTTGTTGCAAACGCTCCTAAAAATGTTATTGAGGAAAATCAAAAAGCTTTAGGAGATGCAAAAAGCAAGCTCTCTAAAATCGAAGAAGAACTTACTACTCTTGGGGTTTCTTTTTAGAGGGAAGCTTATATTTTTTCATAGAAAAATTAATAACAACCATAAAGATAAGTGCTTCTAAGACAGCTGCAAATATAAAGAAATAGTACTCATTTATATCTATCACACTGTTTTTCATAGCAATCGTTACAATGGCAATAAGAAGCGTGAGCGGCATAGAAGATGATAGCGCAAAGAGAAGGCTCTCTTGTATGCTCCAATGTTTACCGTATGCTATAAATGTACTTATAACTCTTGCTAGAAGCATCAACATTACTATAAAAAAAGATTTATACAGTATCTCTTCAGTAAAAAGAGTATGAAGATCAAGTGTTGAGCCGATATAGATAAAAAAGAGCGGTATCAAAAATCCAAACCCTATAGTATTAAGTGTATGCGGTAGTTCAACTTTATGACTAAAAAGATTACCCAGAAAAACACCTGCTATGAACGATCCTAAAACCATATCGATACCAAGATATTGCATCACGGCTATAAATATAAAGAAGAATGCCATAGATACCCTGATATCTTGACTCATATTATCTTTTTCAGGCATAATGATTTTTCTTAATTCCGGAAACCACCAAATGAGCATATTGAGTGCTTTAAAAAGATAATACGAAACAAGCAAAATAAACACCAAAATGGCTATACTTTTATAAAATTCCAATCCAACTCCATGGTTAATAGCAGCATCAAAAAGAACTAATATTGCAATACTTAAAAGTTCTCCGAAAGCACCAACTAAAAGTGCCATATCAAGCCATTTTTGTTCTCGTCCGTGATCATTGATAAGCGCCATAATCATTCCGAGTGAAACAGTAGGAATGGCAACCATATAGACTAGGCTGAGATTAAACACAAAATACGCCATTATAGACAAAATATACAAAGAGATGAAATAGATACTCGCGCGAGCAAAAAAACTCTCTTTGAGATTGAGGAATTTCTTTATCTCTATCTCAAGTCCGGCTAAAAACATCAGATAAAAAAAGCCTATTTCGGCTATATTTCTAAAGATATCATCATCGTCATCTACAAATCCATACCAGGCTAAAAATGTACCGAGTATGATCTCAACAACAGCAACGGGAAGCTTTAGTGTCCTCGCAAAAATCGGTGCAAGCAAAATAAGCAGTGCGACTTGCGAAAAAAGTGCTAGATTATGCATATTTACCTTTTAGCTTGATAGTGTATCGATTATAGCCTAAGATGACTTAAAAAAATTCCGTTCTATCGACGCTTTTTCCCAAGCGGATTGTCACTTCTGTTCTTGCGTTTTTCAAAAGCTTTATTTGATGGCGTACTCTCAACCGAAAAGAGCCCGGCACCATATAAAACACACCCTTTACAACCAGGATCACAAATATGATCTAAAAGTTTACACCAATCATCTTTGCCGTCCTTTTTCGTAATATGCTGACATCCCCATCCACTACTCATAACACAACAAACCCATCATAATCTAGTCGATGCTTTTTATCTATTTCATAATCAATATTTTCGACAACTGAAGCAGATGATCCCTCGCGAAGAAGACGTAAAAACCCTTCCAATTCATCATCAAATAATTCTGTATACACTTCAACGGTGCCGTTGCTAAGATTTTTAACACTGCCTTTATATCCCGCTCTCATCGCATTTTGAGAGATACTCTTACGATAAAAAACGCCCTGAACTCTACCGCTGATTATAAATCTATATAGATCCATCGTGTCCTTTCGTTAACATAGTTTTAATCAAATTATACTATAATCTCTCAATTTTAAAATGGAGTATATATGCATAGCGTTGAGCTTTTAACAATAATAAGTGCTGCCTTTATCATAGGCGTTGGTCACTGTATAGGTATGTGCGGGGGCATCGTTGTTGCTTATAGTTCTACAAAAATTGATGAAGCAAGCTCTTGGTCGAGACAAACATTTTCACATCTTGCTTACAATTTAGGGAGAGTAACTACTTATACAATCATAGGTATGATATTTGGGTTTATAGGTCAAAATATCTCTTTTACTATGATAACGAGAGGTATTCTACTCTTTGTTGTCGGAGTGCTAATGATACTCACCGGATTATCTCTTTTAGGAAATTTCAAATTTCTCAATTCAGCAAACTGGTCCATATCAAAAAATGGGTGGTTTCAAGCAAGCTTCAAAAAACTTCTAACAAATAAAAGTATAGGGAGTTTTTATCTCTTGGGGATACTCAATGGAATGCTTCCCTGTGGACCTGTGTATGCATTCGCAATAGCAGCCGCAGGAACTGCAAGCCCTTTTTGGGGTGCTATCGTTATGGCGGCATTTGGACTCTCCACCATCCCTGCTCTTCTCTTTTTAGGCTCCGTAACAAAGTTGCTCCAGAGAGGACAATGGAGAGATATGATGCTTAAAGTTGGTGCAATACTTGTCATACTTTACGGTAGTTGGACGCTCTTTAAAGGATATAATTTTATTGCTCATCCTGAGATAATGGCAAAGAAAATTCATATGATGGAAAACAATATCGGCAATATGATAGAAAAAAAATCCGACACAACTCAAGAACAAATGTCAAACGATTAGAGAATTTCGCCTTAAAGATGTTATAATCATCAAAGATTTTAAATATCTTTAAAGGTGTTTATGTGAATCAATATCTCAAATATCAACTTTTAAAACAAAGCTTTTCTGGCATCAAGCTCTTTCAATTCTTTTTTTGCATACCGATTTTTTTTCTCTTGTTGACAGGTTGCAGTACAAAAATACGCCTCTATGGCTCCCCGAGTGCTACACAATACACAAAAGCTGTTATTAAAGGATATAATGCAAATATTCGCTATTGGGGAGACGAAAAGGCAACAATAAATGGTGCCGATATTCAACGCCTTAAAGCAAACAAGAAGCTTTTTCAAGAGATAAACATCTTAGCACTTTCGGGTGGTGCAGAAGATGGATCCTATGGTGCAGGTTTTTTAAACGGGTGGAGTAAACGAGGTAATAGACCACAATTTACAATGGTTACAGGCATCTCCACGGGAGCTCTCATCGCACCTTTTGCATTTCTAGGATCACAATACGATCATATTTTAAAGCGTTTTTATACACAAACTTCAACAAAAAATATTCTCTCCTATACGATTGTAGGTGCACTTTTTGGAGGATCTGCCATAGCAGATACTGCTCCATTAAAATATACAATTAAAAAAGAGATTAATAATAATCTTGTTGCAAAGTTAGCAAAAGAGGGTGAAAAGGGACGCGTACTATTGATTGGAACAACAAATATAGATGCACAGCGTCCTGTTGTTTGGAACATTACAAAGATTGCAATGAGTGGTCGCAAAGATGCAAAGAAACTCATACAAGATATTATTCTTGCTTCAGCATCCATTCCTGCTGTTTTTCCTCCCGTGCTTATCGATGTTATGATTGACGGAAAACACTACCAGGAAGCACATGTTGATGGTAGTGTTACAAGACAGATATTTGTTTATTCGCGCACGGTTAATATTTATGAATATCAGAATTTATTGGGTCTTAATCCTAAAAAAAACTTATGGCTTATACGTAATACAAAGATTGATCCTGTTTACTCCCCGGTTACACTCTCGCTCAAAGATATAGCAGAACGCTCAATTAGCACTTTAGTTAAGTATCAAGGTCGGGATAATATCTATAACATTATCTCAATAGCCCAAAGAGATGGCTTTAATGTTCATATTACTAATGTTCCAAAAGATTTCAATGTACCACTTAAAGAATTCTTTGATCCTAACTATATGCAAGCTCTTTATGAAGTTGGATACAAAAAAGGAGTATCAGAATCTCCATGGCAAAAAGAGATCAAATAGTTTTCAACCATTTATTAAAAATAATACTCAATTATTGACATTGTGTTCTGCAATAACCACATACTTTTGCACCAATGGGAATCTCCATTGCACACTCTTTGCACACTTTTGTTGTTGGCTCAAGCTCATCTTTAGACTCAGGAACAAGTAATTTATTGTAAGCTTTAATTGCCAAAAATATTATAAATCCTAAAATAATAAATGAAATGATATCATTTAAAAAAAGTCCGTATTTTATGGCAGGTGCACCTGCTTCTTCTATCTTAGCTATGCTTTCATAACTGTTTCCGTCAAGTGCTACAAAAAGCTCTGAGAAATCAACACCGTTTAAGACCATGCCTATAGGAGGCATGATTACATTACTCAC
>JAFGVX010000096.1 GCA_016937775.1 Campylobacterales bacterium
ACTGTTTCCGTCAAGTGCTACAAAAAGCTCTGAGAAATCAACACCGTTTAAGACCATGCCTATAGGAGGCATGATTACATTACTCACAAAAGATTTGACAACAGTAGCAAAGGCTGCGCCGAAAATGAAACCGACAGCCATATCCATCATATTGCCACTAATGAGAAACTTCTTAAATTCACGAAACATTTTTGCTCCTTTGAGGGTATTTATGAATATATTTTAGCTTACTTTTTCTCTTTTAAACCAAGCAGTTATACTTAAAAACACTAAAATAGTTACAACATAATAGACCCAAACAGGGATAGGTACGGGATCGCCCGCCGCGTATGAGTGAAGTCCGGAAAGATAATAATTGACCCCGAAATAGGTCATCAATACGCTACTGTAAGCCCAAAGTGCCGCAAGATTGTAAATATAATTTGACTTCAAAAGAGGGATAAATCTCAAATGTAGCACAGCTGCATAGATAAGTATTGTTACCGCAGCCCAAGTCTCTTTTGGATCCCAGCCCCAATACCTTCCCCAGCTCTCATTTGCCCATACGCCACCAAGAAAATTACCGACGGTAAAAAGAACAAGACCTATGATAATAGACATCTCCGAGAGATTTGTAAGCTCCAAGAGTGACTTTTGAGCACTTATGGATCTATCTTTAAATACCATCACCATAAGCGCAAAGAGAGAGAGAATTGAGCCAAGTCCTAAAAAGCCATCACCTGAAATAATCAATGCAACATGGATCATCAACCAATATGATTTAAGTACCGGCATAAGTGTAGTAATCTGAGGATTCATATCACTTAGATGGGCAACAAGCATCGTAATACCACCCAAAAGCGCACTCGCACAAAGTACTAAGAGATTTTTTCTGCCGACAATAAGTCCTGCAAATATCGTCATTGCTCCTATAAAAATCATGGCTCCATAAGCATTGGACCAAGGAGCATATCCCGAAATATACCAACGCAACGCAACGCCAAGAAGATGTACAAGAAGCCCAAAAGATAAAACACTAAAAAGAGTAAACACAACCTTAGAAGACGAAAAGCCTCTAAACATTTGAAAAAATATAAAAATCAATGCAATACATGCGAAAAATATATAATAGAGCGTTAGTTTAGAAAAAATATCGAGCTTATTATAAAGTATTTCAAAGTCAATCTGCTCTTTATTCGGCATAACAGTAGCACCGAATTTCTTTTGATACTGCCGCAAAAACTCAAGTCCCTCATCTGCCTTTGACCAGTCACCACTCACTAAAGCATCAGAGACTTGTGTAAAATAGTTTGAGGTAATCACTTGTACTAATTTTTTTAATTTCTCATCGTCAATTGTATTGAGAGCGTCAATTGGAGCAAGCCATGTATTGTTCGGATCATTCGGCAGAGGAAAAACTCTAAAAAGCGATCCTTGAAATGCCATATAAGCAACATTTACTCTTTCATCAACATCAATAAGCTCTTTATCATATTTGCTTCGCTCTATTGGTCTTTTGCGATTTGCTTCTTGAACAAGATTAAAAAGTTTATAGTTTTTGCCATCAAAAAAATCTTTAAAACTTGCATATTTTGCATTTTTATCAAGCCCTATATCTTTTGCGATTTGAGGATGTGATATCTTGATAATGGGTGCTGCTTCATAGGCGTCGGGTGAAAGCATCATCCCCAAAAATACCTCACTTGCGCTTTTATCTTCAAAACTTTTTTTACCATATATCTTTGCAAGCACCTCGTTTGCCATTGTATCGACAGGCTTCATTCTCCCCGCAGCATCTTGAAGAGCAAGTGAAGAAAAGCTCTTAATATGTTGCATATCAAATTGCTGTATCGTCTCAGCTTTGAGAGGAGAAAAAGAAAACATACTAAAAAATATCAAAAATGTCAGGGCACCGCTTTGAAGCTTTCTCGTCTGCGATAAAAGCTTTTGAAATCTACCGTTTTTTGCAAACAACGACCAAAACATACCGAGTGTAAGCAAGAAATATCCGACATAAGTCACCTTTGTTCCGGGATCGTGGTTGACCGCAAGTACGGTTCCTTTTTCGTCAGGATCATAAGATGCTTGAAAAAACCTATATCCCTTATAATCCAATACGTGATTCATATATATCCTATAATCAAAACTTCTATTACTGTCCATCACACTTATTTCACTTGCGTACGATGAAGGAGTGTCTGAACCCGGATAACGATCAAGAATAAAATCCCGAAGTTTTAAAGAGAATGGAAGCTCAATAACCTTTGCACCGAGATTGATATCTACATCTATATTATCAAAAGTGATATGATGCCAATTATTTGCTCTTTTTGAAGAAAAAAGTATCGGTACCTCTTTTGAAAACTCACCTGAACGCACTTCAAATAGAGCAAACTCCTCTCCGCCATCAAGGGGCTTAAGTGATTTTGAGACCCTTTTGAGTACGGAATTTTTATAGAAATTTTTCAATATAAATGTAGTACCATCCTCTAAAGTGTAAAGCTTTTTTTTCTCAAGCGAATGACTACCCGAAGGAAGCTCTCCCTCGGACATATCTTCTACTTTTATAAATTTGACTTTTTGAGCTGTAGTAAAATTGATACAGTCTTTCTCTTCATTAAAATACAAAACAACTTTACTAAATTTATCAAACGATAATGTTACTCCGTTTGCATTAAGCACCTCACCTTTTTTGAGATAGTAACTTTTACCGTTTTGATTCTTACTTATCATAAGCTCCAAAATCGTTGTTCCATTTGCATCCGGAACCACCTCATAACCCACACTAGGCAAATACTCTTTAAGTTTGACATTGATCTTCGAAGCACCCAAATGGATGCTCTTTTCAATTTTATTTTTTGTTATAGAAGAAAAATATACTTGCTTGTCAAAACCGTCTATCATCTTCCCGCTTGTCGCTCTCACTTGCAATACTGCACTCTCAGAGAGCATCTGATTGGTTATATCGCCTTCGCGAATGGGCATACTTCCTTCAAAACCTATGTAACGCGTCATAAGAGCACCTATAGCTATAAAAAGAAACGAAAAATGAAAAAGAAAGATAGGAAATTTTGTTTTATAAGAACAAAATATAATGATATTGTAAACAATAAGTGCGATAAAATACCAAAGAAACAGTTCAAACCATTTTGCACTATATACTAAAGCTTTTGCGCTTTGTGTTCCGTAATCATTTTCTATAAAAGTTGCAGCTCCGACTATTACCCCGAAAGCAACTAACATCACAACAGCCATCTTCATAGAAAAAAGAAACTTTACAAAAGACATAAACACTCCTATATGAGAATGTATTGTATTCACAAAAGCTTTAAATAGACTTTTGCGCTACTGTTTACATCAAATATTTAACTTTATTACGATAGATTACTATTATGAAAACAAAAGTGGCATTTTGGGAACAAAAAAAAGTCGATGAGTTAAGCACCAAAGAGTGGGAAATGCTATGCGATAATTGCGGTCAATGCTGTGTCTATAGATTATTGGATGATAGTGGAGAAATACTCCAAACTAATGTTGTATGCAGGTATTATGATTTTGAGAATGGAAGATGTAGCGACTATAAAAATCGCCATAAACTCAATGCAAACTGTGTGCCTTTTGATTATAAAAAAGCAAACAGTTTTGAATGGCTTCCGAAAACTTGTGCCTACAGAAGAGTGGCACTTAATCAACCGCTTCCCGTTTGGCATTCACTTATAACAGGCAAAGAGACGCCAAAGGCTATTAAAATTAATATAAAAGATTATGTATTGGAATATGATGGTATTGTCCTGGAAGATCATATCATAGAGTAAAATATGACAATTTGACGATTTTTGAGCTCTTCTCTCTTAAAAACTCTATACTTCTCTTATGAAAATACATCTAGATATTGACTGTTACTTTGTCTCTGCCGAGCGTAGTAGATACTCGTTTTTAAAAGATAAATGTGTTGTTGTCGCAAAAGGAAGTGATAAGAAGATATTTTCTAGAGCAAAAAAAGAGTGGATATCACTACCAAAGTGTGGCGCTTTCAATGGTGTGCTCGAATCCAAAAACAGCTACAGCCAAGACATACTGGGCGCATGGAAGGAAGAGTTTATAGATGATGATGGGTCAATACACGGTATCGTCATAGCCAAAAGCTATGAATCAAAGAAATTTGGTATCAAAACAGGCACACCCTTATCACAAGCATTGCATATGTGCAAGGATCTCATCGTATTACCAAGTGATCATCTCTTCTATCAAGAACTCTCACATAGATTGAGAGAGTTTTTAGAACTCAAGATTCCTTTGCTTGAACAGTATTCCATCGATGAATTTTTTGGCGATCTTGACGGCTGGATAGATGATAAAGATACTCTCGCATTTATCACAAATCTAAGAGATGAGATTCAAGAGAGATTTCATATCCCCGTGAGCATAGGCGCAAGTAAAAGTAAATGGATAGCAAAGCTTGTCACTGATCGCATCAAACCTTACGGAGTTTATGTGCTTGAGAGCTCAGAGATTCAAGAGTACACAAAAGATATCCCCATAGATAATTTTCCGGGTATCGGCAGAGTCATATCGGCTGCGCTTAAAAAGCGAATGATCTTTACGCTTGGTGAGCTAAGAGACTCTAGCTATCTCTTGCGATACGGCAAAGCAGGCAAAGACCTCTATGCTAGGATTTGCGGGGATGATGATGAAAGCATCATCGCTTCAAGAGAGAGAAAAGCCATAAGCATCAGTAGAAATTTTACAGCAATCGATGATAGAGATGAACTCAAAAGAAGAGTACACATACTCGCTCGATATCTAAGTCACAATATTGCTAAACTTCAGCTCAATCCGGCAACTTTTTATCTCAAAATACGCTATGAATATGGTACAAAAAGATATAAATCGATCACGATACACAGACTTTTTAGCGAGAAACTCTTCTTAGATACCATGAGAGATATGTTTCAAAATCTCGATAGCCATAAAGAGCAAAAGATACACTATATCGCCATGAGTGCTTCAAATTTCGACGCAACACAAAATCCAAAGACACTCAATCTTCTCGAGTATGATAACGACAGAAGATTTGCAGAGCTCAATCAAAAGCTTCTAAAAATAAGAGATAGATATGGGGTCGATGCCATCCGTTATGGATGTGAGTAGATTATTTCAACTCACCCCAATTATCACCGATACTCACACTGCATTCAAGGGGGATAGAAAGTTCATAGATATGCTCCATCGCATGGGCAAATTTTTGAGCCAAATCCTCAGCCACACCCTCTTTGACCTCAAAAATAAGCTCATCGTGTATCTGCAAAAGTAGCGTTGCATCAAGCTGTTCTTCTATGATCATACTATCGATAAGATTCATAGAGAGCTTGATAAGATCGGCAGCACTCCCTTGAAACACGGTGTTGACTCCCTCACGAAGATAGGCAGCTTTTTCCATGCCGTTTGCACTCTCATAATCAAAAAATCTTCTGCGACCCAAAAGTGTAGAGACATACCCGCTATGTTTTACCTCTTCTTCTATCAATTCTAAAAAACTCTTTACAGTCGGGAAGGAGTTAAAATAGCTCACTATGATCTCTTTTGCCTCATTGGCACTGATGCCAAGCTCACCGGATAACTTGCGAGGACCCATGCCATACAAAAGCCCGAAGTTGATGCTCTTTGCAACATTTCTTTTCTCTTTGGCTTCACCCTCTCCAAAGAGCTTAAGTGCTGTTGCGTAGTGGATATCTTCTCTGTTTAAAAACGCCTCTTTTAGTGCCGTATCTTGTGAAAAATGTGCCAAAAGTCGCAACTCTATCTGTGAGTAGTCGATACTTACGAGCTTGTAGCCCTCTTTGGCTATAAAGGCCTCTCTGATGCTTCTGCCAAGCTCACTGCGCACGGGGATATTTTGCAAGTTTGGATCTTTTGAGCTGAGTCTTCCCGTTGCTGTACCTGTTTGTAAAAATGAGGTATAGATACGATGTTTAGCATCAAGAGAGCCGAGCTTTAAAAGAGGCTCCGCATATGTTGAAAGTAATTTATGATACTCTCTATACTCTAGTATCTTCTCGATAATCGGATGCTCGCTTTTGAGTGATTCGAGCACTGCTTCATTGGTGCTATAACCGGTCTTTGTCTTTTTCCCGCCTTTGAGTCCAAGGGTTCCAAAAAGCACATTGCCAAGCTGTTGTGTGGAGCGGATATTGAACTCTACACTACTCATCGCATAGATCTCTTTTGTGAGTGTATCAAGTTTTGCACTGAGCATTTGACTCAATTCTTTCAGCTTATCAAGATCAACTTTTATCCCCACACTCTCCATACGAGCAAGCACATTTACAAAAGGATACTCCACATTTTTTGCCTCGATCAAAAGCTCATCCAAAGAGGCTAATTCCATTGTATTTTTGAGTTTATAATACAAAAGATAGGTCATCCATGCATCTTCTGCTGCATAAAAGCTTGCATCCTCTATGGATACACTTGAAAAATCCTCTCCCTTTTTCACGGTACTTGAAAAAGATTTCATCTCATAATCGAAATGAATCTTTGCAAGATTATCCAGCCCCACCCTGCTTCCGGGGTTACTCAGCCAAGCAAGTAGCATCGTATCGGCAAATATCTCTATTGGCTCAAAGCCGTATCGATTATAGAGTAGCGAAAGATCAAATTTGAGATTTTGCCCGACAACTTTAGCATCAAATAGTTTTTTGATAGCCCCTAGTGCGTCCTCTATGCTGACCTGATCACCAACGCCTAGATAGCTATGCGCCACGGGAACATAGTAGGCTCTACTCTCATCAAGACAAAAACTAAAACCAACCAAAGAAGCACTCTTTGTATCGAGCGAGTTGGTCTCTGTATCAAAAGCTACGATGCTTTCACTGGTAATTTGCGAAACTATCTCTTGAAGCTTATCAGAACTATCAAGAGTAATTGCCTCAAAACTAAAAGCACTCTTTTTAGGCTCAACGATAGGGCAATCAGGCATCTGCTCAGGATTTTCCACCTTTGCTTTTTTAAGCGCCTGCCTCATCTCATACTTCTCAAACTCATCCACAAGGCACGCTAGATAGTTCTTGTCTTCAAAAGCAAACTTTTCAAAGTCAAAACTCTCATAAAGATCTTGACGCATCCGCACCAAATCTCTCGAGAGAAAAGCATTCTCTTTGGACTCCAAAAGAAGTGTTTGCATCCGAGGCGTACCCGCATTTTCGATATCTTCATAGATCGCTTCAAGCGTGCCATATTTATTGATAAGTTCGCTCGCACCCTTTTGCCCTATCCCCTTCACCCCGGGAACATTATCGCTTGAATCCCCCAAGATCGCTTGAAAATTGATAAAGTTTTTA
>JAFGVX010000017.1 GCA_016937775.1 Campylobacterales bacterium
AAGATCACTCCTTCTATCTTTCCTCCTTCGGAGATAGCTAAGCATACTGATGTGCTTGCAGATAAGCTTGATCACTACATGGTACATCTACCACTTGAATCAGGTAGTGCACAGATGAATAAGATGCAAGGTACACTCATGATCACAGATGCGCCAGAGAAAGTGTTACAAAGAGTCGAAGAGATTAAAAGACTTTTTCCTAATGCCAAATATATCAACAACCATACAGGGAGTGTCTATACATCTAATTATCAAGCGATGAAAGTATTGTATGCGCTTTTAAAACAAGAAGGTATCACTTTCGTTGACAGTAGAACAGATACACGTACGCAAGTACCGAGAGTGACAAAAGATTTGCATGAGAGATATATAAGTAGAGATGTTTTTTTAGATAATGTCAGAAATGTTAGCAGCATAAAAGCACAACTAAAAGAGGTGGTAAAAGTTGCAAAAAAACAAGGGTATGCTATAGCAATAGGACATCCTTACAATGTAACCATGCACGCGCTTAAAAATTCTCAAGATATTCTCAAAGATGTTGATGTCGTTTATATTGATGAGCTTTTTGGAGGATAAGATGCGTAAATTATCATTCTCTTTTTTTGTTTCATTTATAAGTTACTTTTTCTTTATTTTCTTTTTTGACACACCTCAATCAGCCCTTTTAGCAAGTGTTCTCTTTTTAGTTATTGCATGGACAAATGAGTCACTTCCTGTGGGGGTAGTCTCTTTATTGCCCGTCATTTTTTTTCCAAGTTTTAGTATTATTGATATTGAGAGTGTGTCAAGCGGGTATGCCAATCCAATCATCTTTCTTTTCTTGGGCGGTTTTATGCTCTCTATTGCTTTTGAGAAAACGAAACTCCATTTGATTGTAGCTCGAAAGATTATGCATATTTTTCCATCCACAGTAATAGGAATCATCTATGCACTGACTGCTACGTCTGCACTTTTAAGTTCAATGCTTTCAAATACGACGGTTGCTTTGATGCTTTTGCCCATTGCTTTGAGTTTGAGCTCAAAAAAAGAGCTCAGAGCTGCTTTTTTGTTAGCAATCGCATATGGTGCGAGCATAGGGGGCACACTTACACCAATCGGCACACCTCCAAATCTGATTCTTTTTGGTTTTTTGGAAGAGCAAGGGGAGAAGTTTATTACTTTTGGAGAGTGGGTCTTTAAACTCTTGCCACTCGTGCTTATGATGCTAGTGATTACCCCTTGGGTTATAGCGCGTGGAATCAATAGACATCTGCATATAAAAATCGATGATATTGAGCCGATTACATTTAACAAGACGCATAAAAGATTATCATTAGTGCTTTTTACGCTTATTGCTATCTTAGCATTTAATGCAATCTCTAAGCAGATATCCAATGTTTCGATAGATGAGAAGATGCTTTTGCTTGGTTTTGGACTCTTGATGTTTGTTCCTAAAATCGGATTTTTAGAGTGGAGTGATACTAAAAAAATTCCTTATGAGATTATCTTTTTGTTCGGTGCAGGATTTAGTATAGCTGCAGCATTTATGCAAACCGGACTTGCAGCAAAATTTGCATCAATGCTTCTAGGTCTTTCAACACTTCATTTTTTTATCTTACTTATTATTGTTGCTGCACTTATCGTTTTTTTAACCGAAGTGACAAGCAATACGGCACTTATCTCTATGATGGTGCCGATACTTTTTGAGTTGAGTCAATCGCTTGAACCAAATCAAGCGATTGCCGTGTTGATGTTGGCAACTGTGAGTGGCAGTTTTGCCTTTATGCTTCCTATTGCTACACCTCCCAATGCTATCGTGGTTTCTTCGGGTGATGTTCAGATCAAGCAGATGATAAAAGCGGGATTTATCCTCAACTTCATAGGTATCGTTGCTGTTTGTGCCATCGCGTATTTTTTCTGGTAATTTAACAAGAGCGAAAGTATGGATGGTGTTGTATTTTTTATTGAAATATGACAATAGTGCAGGTGTGGATAGTGTCCTATTTTTTTTATCAAAATATGACAATATGAAATAATTTTCTTCCTCTTTGTTTTTGCTATGTTATACTTATTTAAAAAGGATTTTTTTGATATATAAGTTAGAGCAAGAACAGTTTGAATCACATCTTCAAAGCCTAAAAAAAGTACCTAAAAGTTTGAGTTATAAAGGCAGTCTCTCTTTACTTGAGAGACCGAAAGTTGCGATTGTGGGAAGTAGAAAACCGACACTTTATGCTCAAAAATATACTTATCTTTTAGCAAAAGAGCTTGCAAAGCGGGGCGTATGTGTTGTGAGTGGTGCCGCAATGGGAGTAGATGCTTTAGCGCACGAAGGAGCGGGTGCGTCAAATACTATAGCTGTTCTCGGGTGCGGCATAGAGCTTGCTTATCCTGCAATCAATACAAGAATGATAGAAGATATTGCATCTCAAGGATTGGTCTTGAGTCAATTTGAAAATGATTTTAGAGCAACAAAATGGAGTTTTCTGTTGCGCAATGAGATTGTAGTATCTCTAGGTGAAGTGCTTATAGTGACACAAGCCGATATCAATAGTGGCTCTATGCAATCGGTCAAATATGCAAAAGAGCAGGGCAAGCAGATATATGTATTGCCTCATCCGATAGGCGAAAGTGAAGGAAGTAATGGATTGTTAGCCGGCAATGAAGCACAAGCGATTTATGATATAGAAGAATTTGCCTCCAAGTGGGGGAACGCCGTACAAAACAGTGAGATGAAAAAAGATGATTTTTTCTATTTTTGTCAAAAAAATCCTACGCTAGATGAAGCCGTAGAAAGATTTGGAGAGAGAGTATACACAGAAGAGCTTGAAGGCACTTTGGTTATAAAAAACGGCAGAGTTATGATGCTGTAGTCTTTTTTCCTTTTTTGAGCTCAGTGATAATTTTCTCAAAGGTCTCTTCTTCTATCATTCCAAGATGCATAAGTTGTACTATTCCTTTTTCATCAACAATGAGCAAGAAAGGTATAGCGCCGGTCCATTCAGCGCGCACCGTGATATAGTTGAGAAAATCATATGCTTGATCTTGTGAGACGAGCATATAGTTGATCTCCTTTGATTTACCGAACTCTTTAAGCTCTTCGCTATTGAGTCCTTGCACTTCGAGTCCTATAACAACAATCTCATCTTTATATTTTTCTTGAATTTTTTTATAGGTGTCTATCGAAGCAAGACAAGGAGGGCATTGGTGTCCAAAGAAATCCAAAAAGATGATTTTTCCTTTGAAGTCACTAAAATCTAATCCATCTTCTATCCCTTTTACGGTATAGCTTTTTCCCTCAACATCTTTGATAGTAAAAGTTTCATCATTCTCTGCGCAAAGTGCAGATGAGGTAAAGAGTAGTATAAAAGCAATAGTCATATTTGCAAGCAGTTTCATTATGGACACCTTTTTTTATTTTGGTATGATTATACAATCTTTATTTGAATTAATTGTAAAAAATTACTCTTTCTTGTCAGCTTCTTTTGATTATACTTTAGTCATATATCAAACAATAGGGGGAGAAGTTGCGTCTTAAAACTCTTTTTTTATCTTTCATTATCTTTAGCTCTGCAGGTTTTTCTCAAAATGCCGATAATCTTGAAAAACAGATTGGCTCTATGCTGATGGTCGGCTTTTATGGTACAAGCGTAAATGAAAAGAGCCGGATATGCAAAGATATCAAAAAGTATAATCTTGCAGGTGTGATCCTCTTTGATTATAATCCTATAGATAAAAATAAACCGAAAAATATTGCTTCAAAAGAGCAGCTTCGTTCTTTGAGTGCACAGCTACAAGCATGTTCATTTGACAAGAGGCTTTTGATAGCGCTTGATCAAGAAGGTGGTAAAGTGCAGAGATTAAAGCGGATATATGGATTTGAAGGCGATTTTCCAAGTGCGTATGATGCTGCTAAAATGAGCCAAGAAGATATGCGTGCAGTTTATCTTAAAATGGCGCAAGAGCTTAAGGGTGTCGGCATCAACTACGATCTTGCTCCTGTTGTTGATCTTGCACTCAATCCCAAAAATCATGTTATATATGGGCTAAAAAGATCATATGGAGCCGATCCGAAAGAAGTGTCAAAAAGTGCATCTGTTTTTTTGGAAGCTATGAACAGTGAGGGTGTATTGACCTCTTTGAAACATTTTCCCGGTCACGGTTCCTCACTCGGGGATACCCACAAAGGGTATGTCAATGTAACAAAGAGTTGGAATGCCAAAGAGCTTGAACCTTACAGATTGCTCAAAGATAGAGCCGATAGCGTTATGGTTTCACATGTTTTTAATGCTGATATCGATTCGAAATATCCCGCAACACTCTCAAAAAAGACCATACGAGGATTGTTGCGTGATCAGATAGGCTTTCAAGGAGTTGTTATCACTGACGATCTGCAAATGGGGGCGATAGCAAAAGAGTATTCGCTTGAGGAGACCCTAAAGCTCGCTATAGGAGCAGGCGATGACATCTTGCTTTTCGGCAATCAACTTGATCCTAAAAATACTATCTCGACTGAAAAATTGGTCTCAACACTCAAAGGACTTATAGAAAAAGGTGAAATTGATATACGAGATATCCAAGAGGCAAATATGAGAGTCGAGCAATTAAAAAGCAAATTGCCGTAAACTCTTTTTAAGACTTATATCGTTAGAATTTTTAATTGACTGACGGTCGGTCAAAGGAGTTTTGTATATGGCAATTATTATCGATAAAGAGAAAAAAAGAAGAGAGATCGCTTTTTCATCAAGAGAACTGCTCTTAGAACTTGGGATTAGAAACATTACGATTTCGGAAATATCTAAAGCTGCCGGAGTCGGCAAAGGGACTATCTACGAGTATTTTTCCGGTAAAGAAGATATTGTTTTTGAAATCATCTCTGTCGTAATGGACGAACATAAGAGTAAGATCAAAGAGATAGCTCAAAGTACTTTACATATTAAAGAGAAAATTAGAGCATTTTTAATCTCCCCGTTTATCTCAAAAGATTCACAAAAAGAGTTGAAAATCTATAGAGAATTTATAGCGATATCGCTTACATCCAATATTGAGAGTATGAATGAATTTATCAAAGAATGCCGAACGCAGATAGCGCAAATGCTCAAAGATATGCTTGCTGAGCATGTTCAAAAGGGAGATATACTCAAGGAGTCTTTAGAGTTTAGTGAATGCATCCTCTTTTTTATCAAAGGCTTGATTGTGGAAGAGAATATATTGAATATTGATGCAAAAGAACAGATAGATATATTTGTAGATAATTGGTTTGGTATCATAAGTAAGGAGAGAAAATGTTGAGAATTTTTTATTTTTCCCTCCTGTGTAGCTTTTTTGGCTATACGCAAGAGTTTGGTCTTGCTCAGCTTATTGTAAGCACAAAAGCAAATAACTATGAGATTAAAGCAAAAGAGTTTGAGGCAAAATCTAAACAGTCTCTTCTGAGTGCGCAAAAGAGTGATTTCTATCCATACATAGATATGGGTGGAGAGTATATGAGGCAAAATAAAATAACGGCATTCGGTGCAGGTGAGGTAAGAAGTGGGTATGTAACGGCGGGTATAAAATTATTTGATGGTGGCGAGAGAAGCGCGCTTGTAAAAAAGAGTGATTTCGAATATAAAGCATCTTTGCTTGAGAGTAGTAATTTCAAAAATAATAAGATACTTGAGCTTACGCAAAATTATTATGTTTTGTTGCAGCAAAAGTCCTCTTTGCAAGCACTTATTACAAAACGAGATACACTTGGATATCAATTGCAAAGATTGAGAGATTTTTATAAAGCAGGGCTGGCTCCGAGTGAAGAGGTAGAGCGGATTCAGGCCTCTTATGATTCAAACCTTTACAATATCGAATCGCTAAAACTCTCGATAGAGCAGATAAGAGATACCCTTGCGCTTATTAGCGGTAAAGATATTGATGATGTGAGTGAGAGTACATTTAATGAACCAAAAATAGAGATAAACGTAGAGCCACTTGATAGTATCAAGGCACTCGAAGCACAACAAAAAGCTTTAGAGCAGAATGTTAAATCTATCGAAGCATCAAAATATCCAACGATAAAACTTGAAGATACATACACAAGATCCGAGTACTCCAAGCTTGCTTCGCCTATAGCCGAACAGTATCTGCTTGAGAGCCAAAATGTAGTTACTATCAGCGCAAATATGCGTCTGTTTGATGGTGGTAAAAGAGATAAAAATAAAGAGGCATTGCAGTATCAGAAGCTCTCTTTGGCAAGTCAAAAGAACTATATACTCCAATCTCAAAAAAATGATTTTGATCTTGCTAAGATGAGGATTGGCGCCGTAAATGCACAGCTTAAAAGCACAAAAAGCTCTCTCAAAGCTTCTAAAAGTACTTATGAGTCTATCAAGGAGCAGTATGAGGCGGGAGTGGTTGATTACCTTTCCTATCTTGATGCACTTGATCAAAAGATAGATGCACTTGCAAGATACAAAGAGGCACTTTATGAGTATGAAATGGCAAAAGCATTATATTATTATTATGCCGGGAAAAATATTGAGGAGTATATCCAATGAAAAAGATACTGTTTATTCTATTTTTTGTCAATTTACTGCAAGCAGAAGATGTTTATGCGACTTTTGATGTTAGAGCTGAGTATGAAGCTACATTGGCATTTAGCAGTAGTGGCATCGTAGAGAAGATATATGTTAAAGAGGGCACTCAACTTAAAGAAGGCGATGTGGTGGCATCATTGGAAAATAGTGATCTTAAAGCAATGGTGGAGCGCTCAAAAGTTGCTTTAAAGTATGCAAAACTTGATCTTGATAGACAATATCAGGTTAAAAAATATATCGATCAAGCGAGAATTGATAACTACCAAAAACTTTATGAGAGTGCAAAAGCAGAGTATGAGTATCAAAATGCAATGTTGGAAAAGAGTATACTCAAAGCACCGTTTGACGGCACGATTACATCTAAGATAGTTGAGATCGGTGATGTTGTAAGCGGGCAAATGATAACAAATGCTTTTAAGATGGCATCGCTTGATAACATCAAACTTGTACTAACCTTTGATTCGCGACATTACGGTGAAGTAAAAAAAGGAAGTGTTTTTAAATACAAAATTGATGGTTCAGAGCAAGAGCATACGGGGAAAATCGATCGTATCTATCCTGCAGTTGACAGTGCAACAAACAAAATAACAGCCGAAGTGAAGGTCAAAGATTTTCCTGTGGGGCTTTTTGGTGCAGGTTACATTGTAGTCGATACGAACGGAACAAAATAGTATGTACAAATTTGCAATCAATAGACCTATCACGACCCTTATGGGGGTGTTGGCATTCATAGTTTTCGGACTTATCTCTTACAAGACAATGCCTGTGAATCTTTTTCCTAATGTTGATTTTCCTGTCGTTACTGTGCAGACAGAATATAGAGGTGCGGATGCAGCAACCGTTGAGAGCAAAGTAACCGATGTTATAGAGGAGAGTGTGAGCGGGATTGACGGGATTGATAAGCTTTTCTCTTCGAGCTATAACGGACTGAGTGTTGTAACCATTCAATTTGAACTTTCAAAAGATCTCAATGAGGCGACGAATGACGTGCGTGACAAGATAGGCTCTGCTCTTTTGCCTTCTGAAGTAGAGAAACCTGTTGTTAAAAAGCTAGGTGCTTCGGGTGTTGCCATCTCTTTATTTATCTCAACAAAAAAGGATGAATCTTCATCGTTGATGCGATTTGCCGATGAGAATGTAAAGCCGAAACTCCAGAGAATCGAAGGAGTCGGCGAAGTTGAACTTATCGGTTTTAGAGATAGAGAGATACGTGTTTTTGTCAACCCGTTTTTACTTGATAAATATGGACTGACTACTTATGATTTGAGCAACAAAATTAAAACATCCAATGTTAACTTAGGTGCAGGAGAGTTGATTGATCAAAAAGATAAGATTACCATAAAAACAAAAGGTGATGCCGATAGTATAGAGGAACTAAAATCAATCATCATCAAGCCGGGTGTGCAGCTTGGAGATGTTGCAACCGTTGTTGACGGGTTGAGTGATATAGAGAGTTACTCTTCAAGCAAAGGAGAGGTGGGCGTAAAGCTAGATGTTAAGAAAATTCCCGGAAAAAATACACTCAATATCATCAGGGATGTTAAAAAGATATATCCTTCTTTGGTGGAAATGGCAGGCAAAGAGTATGATTTAAAACTTCTAAACGATCAATCTGAGAAGATTATGGTCAATATCAATAACGTAACATTCGATCTTATCTTTGGAGCATTTTTGGCGATTGTGATTGTTTTTCTCTTTTTACGCAATGTGCGTACGACAATCATCTCAGCAATGGCCATTCCAACTTCGATTATAGGAACCTTTGCTATCATCGATTGGCTAGGATATGATCTCAATAGACTTACGCTCATAGGGCTTACTCTTGCTATCGGTATCTTTATCGATGATGCTATCATTGTTATAGAGAATATCAGCAAAAAAATGGAAGCAGGCATTAAGCCTTTTGAAGCATCATATGAGGGAATCAAAGAGATTGTTTTTTCTATCTTAGCGATATCTTCAGTGCTTCTTGCCGTTTTTATTCCCGTTGCATATATGGATGGAATCGTCGGGATGTTTTTTAACTCTTTTGCAATGACCGTTGCTTCGGGTGTTGTGATATCTTTTTTGGTTGCAACTATGCTCATCCCCTCACTCTCGGCAAGACTTTTAGATCCTACAGAGAGCAAATTCTATCATATGACTGAGCCGATTTTACAAAAGATAGATGCGCTTTATGTCTCTATGCTCAAACCTATATTGAAATTTAAATATATAACGATTATCGTGACCGTATTACTTTTAATCTTATCAGCAAAACTCAATGTTGGTATGAACTTTCTTCCTATGCAAGATTATAGTGAGTTTCAAGTGCAGATTAAGACGCCTACAGGTGCAAACATTGAGACTACTAAAAAAATGGTACAGCCTCTTGTCAATGAGATCAATGCAAATAAATTGGTCGATTATTCCATTTTGAGCATAGGCTATAATACGGCAAGAGAGGCAAACAAAGCACAGATATATGTAAAACTTATCCCTGTTAAAGATAGAGATATTTCTCAAGAGGATATCGTCCAAGAGTATTCGGATAAGTTTGCTAAATTTAAAGATATGAAGATTGTTGTTGAGGAGGTTTCTCCGTTTGAAACGGGAGGTAGTAATGCTGCAATTCAGATCGTTATCACGGGCGATAGTTTAGATAAACTCAGTAAGATATCCCAAAAGGCTATGGATATACTCGCTCAAACCCAAGGAACGGTTGGGATAGACAGTGATTATGAAGCAGGTAATCCGGAGATACAAGTGCACATTCTTAGAGACAGAGCAGAGCGAATGGGCGTTGATGTGCAAGATATTGCTTCTGTGCTCAATAGTGCATATTCAAGCGAGACTCCTATATCATACTATGAAGAGAACGGAAAAGAGTATGATATAACTCTTCGGCTTGATGATAAACATAGATCGGGCATTTTTGATCTCTATAAACTCAAAGTAAGAAATGCAAATAATGAATTGGTGCCGATAGATTCATTGGTCGAGATTGAAAGAGGGGTAAATGTCACATCGATAAATCGGTATGATAGAAGCCGAAAAGTACTTGTAACCTCAGGAATATTTGGAAATACGCTCGATAAGATCATCGCTTCGATAAATCCGAAATTAAAAGAGATTATGCCAAAAGGGTATAGCTATACCTATAGCGGTGATGTTGAAAATATGGAAGATACCAATAAGGCTTTCGGTGCCGCGGTTCTTTTAGCAATCGTTTTGATCTATCTCATATTGGCATCTTTGTATGAGTCCTTTGTGCAGCCTTTTATCATCATGGTGGCGATGCCACTCTCCATTACGGGCATAATGTTTGCACTTTTTTTGGGCGGCAAGAGTTTTAGTCTTTTTGTTATGATCGGTATCATTCTGCTTTTGGGAATGGTTGGCAAAAATGCCATCTTGGTTGTCGATTTTGCAAATAAAGCTATAGCCGAAGGAAAAGAGATTGATGCGGCACTTTTTGAAGCAGGGGAGAAAAGGCTTAGACCTATATTGATGACTACTTTTGCAATGATAGGGGCGATGATGCCTTTGGCATTCGGAAGCGGTGCAGGTCATGAGAGCAACTCTCCTATGGCACTTGCAATCATAGGAGGATTAACAAGTTCGACACTTTTAACGTTACTTGTTGTACCTGCTATCTATAAAGTGATGTATCCGCTTGATAGATGGCTTCGAAAATGGTATGAAAAAGGAAAGGTTTTATAGGCGCTTTAAGTAGCGCTCCAAGATGATAGAGGCGGCTATGGAATCTATCTTCCCGTCTCTTTTATCTTTAAAAATACCCACACTTCTCTCTTTTGCTTCTTGAGATGAGTTTTGTTCATCTTGATAGACTACGGGAATATCTAGTTGTAAAAGAGAGACAAAATGCTCAATCCTTCTTTGCATCTCGGCAGATGATGTGCCATCAAGAGGTAACCCGACAACAAGTTTTTCTATCTCCCACTCTTTTAAAGCACCTCTGACATCATGGGCTGCTTGTTCTCTGTTGCGTCTGATAATGGCATCTTGCGGGAAAATATTTTTACCATCAAGACAAATAGCTACTCCTATGCGTTTAAGACCTACATCTATGCTTGCTAATTTCATATTTGTATTATACTCAATTTGAAATAGTATATGTTAGTTGATTTTGATATTTTGTATTTATGATAAAATATTGTCAAAACATAAAGGAGTGATATTGCATCATTTGAGCCAAAAGATTACATATTTTTTCTTATTTATATTACTTTTTGTTGTTTTATTTCAAGAGCATTTGCAAGTTATTTGTGCAGGTATCGCGATATTTATAATCGGTATGTTTTTTATAGAAGAGGGTTTCAAAAAACTAAGTAGCGGGATATTACAAAGACTCTTGCATAACTTTACAAATACTACACCAAAAGCAGTATTCACAGGAGTTATTACAACCGCTATTGTCCAAAGTTCTTCACTTGTAAGTGTGCTTATCATATCTTTTTTAGGGGCAGGACTTATAGGACTCCATGGTGCAATTGGGGTCATCTTTGGTTCTAATATAGGAACAACAGCAACAGTTTGGATTGTGAGTGCTGTGGGGTTAAAGATAAATATTGCATACTATGCTCTTCCTATGATTACTCTTGGTGTTGCTTTGAGATTTGTAAAAAACTTTACTTTTACCTTTGGTCTAGGTAGTGTTTTGATAGGACTTGGATTTATATTTTTGGGCATATCATATATGAAGGATGGATTTGATATTTTGAGTCAAAATCTTGATGTTTCATCTTATTGGATAAATGGATATAGAGGAATTGTGCTGTATATACTTTTGGGATTTCTAACAACAATCGTTATTCAATCAAGTACCGCTGCCATGGCATTAGTAGTCGTTGCTCTTCTTTCCGGACAAATTGTTTATACTGCTGCGATTGCGTTTGCTATAGGCACCAATATTGGCACAACTGTTACGGCTGTTATAGGGTCTATTGGCAGTAGCAGTGATGGAAAACGACTTGCTTTGGCTCATTTCTTTTTCAATGCTACAACTGCCATTTTGGCAACGGCATTAATATACCCTTTAATGCATTTAGTTGATATTTTTGCGACACTTTTTTCTATAGAAAAAGATAGTTACACTCTCAAACTTGCCATATTTCATACACTTTTTAATATGATGGGACTTGTTGTTTTTGTGCCATTTATTCCCAAACTAGAAAAATTTTTAGCTCAGAGATTTCTTGTACCTAAAAGCTTTAAAGTGCAACCAAAATTTTTAAATTCATCAGCAATGCTCCATCCTGCTTCAGCAATTATAGCACTCAAGCAAGAGCTTGAATCACTTTTGGATATATCAACAAAAGCTATTATCAATAGATTGGTATATATACATGCAACCCAAGAGCAAATCGATAAATATAGAGATAGTATAGGGCACTTAAGAGATAGAAACGATAGAGATATACAGACTTTTTATATGGAAAACATTAAACCAATCTATGGAGAGATAATTCGTTTTTCAACATCAGCTCAACTTGATATGAGTGAGCAAGATAGGTATGATAATTATAAGCTTAAAGTAATGACACGAGAGCTTGTCTCATCGATAAAATATGCTGCTTTGTTGGAGCAAAGCAAAGAGAAACATATCACCTCTAGTTCTAAAGAGATAGAAAAACATTATGAGTATTTAAATGATATGATTGTCCTTGGAATAACTACAATAGAACATATCAAGCAAAATGCTTTAGAAGCAAAAGATATTTTCAAAAAAGTAAAAAAAGAGCTTAAACAGCTTGATATAGAGTGTAATTTACATAATGCAAAAATCATTAATGATAAGGATATAACTATCCAAATAGCAAGCTCCCTTATGAATGATACCGGTTTTGCACTCGAATCCACAAAAGGATTACTTAAAGTAGCAATGTATCTCTATGTGCGCGCGGAGTCTAAAAAAGAAAAAGAGACAGAGCTTATATAAAATTTTAGCATTAGAGTTTTGTTTCTTTATAGTTTAAGAAGACAGCTTTGTAACAAACGCCTCTTTAACTATCTTTGCTCTGATTGATATTAATGTTTTGTCCGCTTCGCTTTTATCTTTAAAGGGACCTATGAGGAGTTTTTTACTGTTTTTGTAGGCATCAGATGGAAGCAGGGTATACCTATGTCCCTCTTTTGATATCTTATTGAGTAGATTTTTTTTCGGTTCATTTGTAAAAAGTCCAAGCTGCACATAGTATTCACTTGTAGATTTATCGCTTATTTTGATCATATCATTAGATGCAAGATAGATATCTTGAGGATAAACTCTTAGTTTGGCATTAGGAGTTTGGTTGTTTATAGCTAGCATTACAGGATGGCGATCTTTGGATGATAATTTGCTTTTGATCTCTCTTAGTGAGGCAAGATAGAGGCTATCTTTGGGCGCATTAAGGTATCTTCTTGCACCTTTAAATCTTTTTTTATAATACTCGTTTTCATTGAGATCACCCACTGTAATTTTGTAATCAGTTGTACTTGCGTGGGTAAATTTTCCATCACCCAAATAGATACCTACATGGGTAATTTTGCCTGTTTTTCTTGGAGTGGTATCGAAAAATATCAAATCACCGAACTGGAGATCGCTGATTTTGATAACTTTCCCCTCTTTTATCTGATCTCTTGCGACACGCGGTATCTCTATACCCATTTTCCCAAAGGCATAATAGGTGTATCCGGAGCAGTCAAAACACTCAGGACCCTCCTCTGCCCAAACATAGTGTCTTCCTTGAAGCTCAGTGATAGTTTTTGCAAGGTTTATATAGTTGGCAGATTGTGTCTTTTCGGGTTTAAATATAGCATATCTAGGATGTTTCGGGAAAGGGTTATTGGGGTCTATTTTAGAGTGTTTTTGCGAACATGCCGAGAAGAAGAGTAGAGAACAAGCAATCATAAAAGATATTTTAAGTACCTGCATTTTAGCTAACCCCTTTCTAGCTAAATTTTTCATATTATATCATATTATTTTATAAAATCAACATTCCATCACCATAAGAGAAAAATCTATATTTTTCTTTAATAGCTTCATTATATATTTCTAAAGCTTTATCTCTTCCTAAAAATGAGCTGACTAGCATCAAAAGTGTACTTTTTGGTAAATGAAAGTTTGTGAGGAGGTGATTAACCCTTTGAGGAAGATTGTTTGGATGCAAAAAGAGGTCACACTCTCCTTCACTTCTTTGGGTACGATGATAATACTCTATAGTTCTCGTTACGGTTGTGCCTATAGCGAGGATTTTTTTATCTGAATCAAGTGCTTTTAGGCTCTCGCTTGGAATATGAAAATACTCTGAATGCATCGGATGTTTGGCAATATCCTCCTCTTCTACCGGCTTAAATGTCCCTGCACCCACATGAAGCGTGAGTTCATATGTGGAGAAATTATTATACAGCTCTTTTAGAAGCTTTGGAGTGAAGTGTAGCGAAGCAGTCGGTGCGGCAACGGCACCTTCTTTTTTTGCAAAAAGACTTTGATAATTCGCGATATCTTCTTTGGTGTCGGCTCTGTCGATATATGGAGGCAAGGGGATATGTCCGATGGCATCAAGCAGTACAATGAGTGTTTCAAAATCAAGCATTTCTCCCGATTTTTCAAAAGTTACTATGCGTGAACCGTCATCAAGAAGCATCTCAACCGTGGCGATTAGGTTATTTTTAAAAAAGAGTTTTGAGCCTTTTAAAACTTTGCCTCGTATCATTACCGCAAAACGATTGTTACCTATGGGTTTATTGAGAAGCAGTTCTATCTTTCCTCCGCTGCTTTTTTGTCCAAAAATTCTTGCCTTGATTACTTTTGTGTTGTTTAAAAACACTGTCACCTCTTTGGGTATAAATTCAAGGAGATGAGAAAATGTGGTATGTATAATTGTAGCTTTTTGTCTATCATAAACCAATAATCTTGCACTATCAGGTGGATTTGTAGGTTGATTAGCTATGAGTTCATTTGGTAAATTATAGTCATAACTTGCTGTTAAAAAATCACTATGCAGCATTTTGGTTTTCGCTATTTTTTTTCTCAGGATTAACCATTTTGACGATCAAGATAGATATCCCATATAAAAAGATAAGCGGAAGTGCCATTAGCAATTGAGTAATAACATCAGGCGGTGTTAAAAGTGCGGCAACGACAAAGATGATAACAACAGCATATTTGAAAAAATCTATGAGTGTTCTATCTGTGATAAGTCCAAGAAGTGCCAAAAAATAAGCAAATACAGGAAGTTCAAACGCGATCCCAAAGCCCATCAATATCTTCGTGAAAAATCCGACATAGTCTTCTATATTGATAAGGGGCGTATATAAGAAGGCGCCAAAAGTGATAAGAAACTGAAACCCAAAAGGGGTCACGACATAATAAGCAAAAAGTACGCCTGAGAAGAACATGATTGATCCACCCAGTACAAACGGAATGATCATTTTTTTTTCATTATCGTAAAGCCCCGGAGCAACAAAGAGCCATATTTGGTAGAGGATAAACGGAAGTGCTCCTAAAAGTGCTGCAAAAAAAGCGACCTTTATCGCCACAAAGAGTGTTCCTGCGACTTGATGAGTCGTGATACGTCCTAAAAATCCCGAGGATGCATCCGCTTTTGGCTTACTCTCCTCTTCTTTGAAGATGCTTTCAAGTTTTTTTGCTGCTAAAGATGCTTCTTTGAGATAATTAGAGAGGTTGCTATCAAGTGGAGCTACTTGTACGCTTGCTTTTTCAAGATTTTTTTGGAGTTTGATTGTGGCTATAATCTTTGTGCTCTCTATGAGCGTTGCATTAGTCTCATGGTTAGTTTCCCAGATTTTTTTGTCTTTGTCTGTGATGATTATGCCGACTTGATCGAGAGCATCATTAAGCGGTTTTGTGATCCATGCAAGAATCGATTGGTTAAAAGAGAAAGCAACAATAAAAAGCACAAGGACACTTGCGACACTCAAACCTAGCCTTTTTCGAAGTTCCACTAAATGTGGCTTGAGATCTTCAAACATTATTTATCATCCTCAGGTTCTTTTGTTGCATCTTTTTTTGGAGTTTTTTTAAAGGAGACTTTTTCTTGTTTTGGAGCCTCTTTCTTTGGCTCTTCTTTTGCTATATTTATTGCTTGTTCTATCTCTTTCTTTGGATCAAAATCTATGTTTTTAAATCCTTTAAGATCTGCAGTTGCCTCATCAAGCTTCTTTTTGTAACTCAGCGTTTCCTCTTTGAGATCACTCAGGCGCATTTCTTCATCTATAGCACTTTTCGCTTCATTCATAGTTTTTTTAACGCTTCTGAAAAATTTTCCTATCTGAACCATCGCTTCAGGAAGTTTATCAGGACCCAAAAAAAGTATGGCAATTATCGCAATGAAAAGTAACTCTGTAAAACCGATTCCAAACATCTATACCCTTGCTTATTAATGAAGATATTCTATCACAAAAAGTTTAATTTATGAGATAGAGTGCAATTGCATCACTGAGAAAATAATCCTTATTATAAAAGCGTGTGTTGTTGTAGATAAGCTTCCCCTCATTTATAAGTATTTGTGCTTTTTTTTGCATTTTCGCATCTAATATATTTTCATCAATTCCCACCTCGCTTCGAAGCCCTAAAAATATTTTTTCTGTTCTTATCTCTTCATCACTGAGATGTTCTATGGAGACAAGAAGCGGGTCATTGATGTATTCTGCGATGTCGTTTATGCCGTATATTCTACTTTTTTTATGCATGCCTACGGCACCTGCACCTATACCGATATATTGATCTAAGTTCCAATAGCCGAGATTGTGACGGCATTTGTAACTTCCAAAGTTTGAGACTTCATAGTGCTCAAACCCTCTTTTTTGTATCTCGCTTGCAACAACAGCACCTAAAGTTTCATCTTTTTGAGCATCTTTTTCATCAAATTTTGTATTTTCCTCAATCGTAAGTTCGTATGCAGAGATATGATCGCATCCGAGCTTAAAAGCGAGCTCTATATCGTTTTGTAAAAGTGCTTTTGTGTCATTTGTAACGCCGTAGATAAGATCGAGCGAGATGTGCTCAAATCCGCATTTTCTTGCATCATTAAGTGCTCTTTTTGCTTCCTTGCCGTCATGTGCTCTACCGAGATATTTGAGTTTTTTGTCATCAAAGCTTTGCACGCCGAAGCTGATGCGATTGACACCAAAATGTTTCATTGTTTGGAGCCACTCCAAAGAGGCGGAGTTTGGATTGGCTTCAGTTGTGATCTCGACATCTTCGGCAAGATAAGGTGTGATAAGAGTAAAAAAATGATCATAAAGCTCGGCTGCAACACAAGAAGGCGTGCCTCCGCCGATAAAGAGTGAACTTATAGACTTTGGCGTAAGCGCATATCTTTTGGTTTCAAAAATAAATTGCTCACATATCTTTTGCATATATACTGTTTTAGTTGCCTGCATTTTTGTATAAGAGTTAAAATTGCAATAAAAACATTTTGAGTCGCAGTACGGTATGTGAAGATATAGAAGCATAGTTTTTCTTTCAAAAAGCTCTAATGGCAAATTTGCTAAAATAATAACAGAAATAATGTTGAAAATAGATTTTTCATCTTCTGTATTCAATTTTTAAAAATAGAAATAAAGTTATAATTATGAGCCCTTTATCATACAGAAAGAAAAGATATCGCAGAAATGTTGCTGTTGTGATACTCTCTCCCGATTATCCTAGCAAATGTGAATTTTTTTTAGGAAAATCTATAGGAGTAAGGAATCGTTGGCAGTTTCCCCAAGGCGGGATCGATGGAAACGAGACTCCTCAAGAAGCGCTCTTTAGAGAACTTAAAGAGGAGATCGGTTGCAGTGATGTTGAAATATTGGGTGAGTTTCCTCATTGGATCACCTATGATTTTCCAAAGGCAAAACGGACTCGGAAACGATATCCTTTTGACGGGCAAACGCAAAAATATTTTTTGGTTCGTCTCAAAGATGAAGTCAAGATCAATTTGAATGCTTTTAGTGTCCCGGAGTTTGATGATTATGAGTTTGTTGAGTATAATGAGGTTTTTAAAAGAGCCTCATATTTTAAAAGGCAGGTGTATAGAAGAGTGATAAATTATTTTATAAAAGAAGGATATATTTAATATGTTGTTGGTTCATAAATACGGCGGAACAAGTGTTGGCTCTTTAGAGAGGATTGAAAATGTTGCCTCCCGTGTTGCTAAAGCAAAAGATGCAGGGAATGATCTTGTGATTGTTGTCTCTGCTATGAGTGGGGAGACAAATAAGCTTATAGAGTATGCTGAATATTTTACAAAAACACCCTCAAAAAGAGAGATGGATATACTCTTAAGTTCGGGTGAGCGTGTTACTGCCTCTCTTCTTTCGATCGCACTGCAATCAAAAGGGTATGATGCTATTGCTATGACGGGACGTCAAGCAGGGATTATAACCGATGATTTGCATACATATGCCAGGATTGAATCTATCAATACGCAGCCGATGCAAGATGCACTCAAAGAAGGTAAGATTGTAATCGTAGCAGGGTTTCAGGGTATCAATAAAAATGGCTGCGTCACAACACTCGGAAGAGGAGGAAGTGATCTCTCAGCTGTTGCCATAGCAGGAGCGCTCAAAGCTGATGCATGTGAGATATATAGTGATGTTGATGGTATTTATACGACTGATCCTCGCATTGAGCCAAAAGCAAAAAAAATAGATATGATATCGTATGATGAAATGTTGGAAATGGCATCCATGGGTGCTAAAGTGTTGCAAAATAGATCGGTTGAACTTGCAAAAAAATTAGATATCAAATTGTATGCTAAAAGTAGTTTTAGTGAAGGCGAAGGAACATTAATAACAAAGGAGAATAATATAATGGAGCAAGTACTCGTAAGCGGTGTAGTTTTAGATAAAAATCAAGCAAGGGTTACACTCAGAAATGTATCTGACAAACCGGGAATCGCAGCTGAGATATTTACAAAACTTGCCCAAGAGAACATTAATGTAGATATGATCATTCAAAATGTAGGAATTGATGGTTCAACAAATCTTGGCTTTACAGTGCCTCAAAGTGATCTTGAGAATGCTAAGAGAGTTATTGAGGGACTTGAGCATGATATCGGTGGGATGGATTTTGATAAAAACATTTGTAAAGTTTCCGTCGTGGGTGTTGGGATGAAATCGCACGCAGGAGTTGCAGCAAAAGCATTTAGTACATTAGCAGCAAGTAATATCAATATAGAGATGATCTCAACAAGTGAGATCAAAGTATCTATGGCGATTAGCGCAAAATACGGAGAGCTTGCTGTGAGACTCCTTCATGAAGCATACGGGTTGGATGCATAATGATACAACAACTTCTCTCTTGGACCTTGCAAGCGATTCGTGAAGAAAGTTCAGATTTTTCATGGATGGAGGAGAGAAGATACGAGTGGACACCTTTGATAAACAGTGTTATTTCTCGAATTACAAGAGGGCAGAGCGTACTCATCTTAACCGATGATAAGTTTCGTTGGTTTGCGCATTATATACAAAACAAGATCAATGACGCATCACTTGGTAGACCGTTTTTGCCATTTTACCAACTTGGACGTATGTTTGTTGACATTAATAATATCAAAAGCAATCAAGATATAGAGTTGCTTGAGGATATGCTTGATATCTCTTTTCCTAACGGATATCTCATATGGTATATCGGCAGCGGGGATCACCCTTTTACGAAATTAGCATATAGAAGTGATGATAACTTCTTGTGGGTGTTGGATAAAAATATCCAAAATAGTTTTCCTTTGGAAAGCAGCGATGAACTTTTGGATATCAAGCTTTTACAGCTCTATAGACTCTTCGATAAGACTTTAAACGGTGCACTTTTTGGGGATTTAAAGATAGAGTGATGCAGTTAATAAGCCAAGTGATTATAACCGAAAATATAGATGAGACTCTTTTGGCTCTAGAGGCACAAAAAAAGGATGAGATTATCCATAAAATTGTCAAAGAGGATAATTTTGCAATCGAGGATGCAAAGCTTGCTATAGAGAAAGCCTATATTGCCAATATACAAACGACCGTTATCATCATGGCATCAAAAAGTTTTAGCAATATAGTGCAAAATAAACTACTCAAGGTGATTGAAGAGCCTCCTAAAAATAGTGAGTTTATCATTGTCACTAATCAAAAATCAAGCATTTTGCCTACAATTAAGTCAAGAATTCCCGTCAATACACATAAAACCGCCACCAAAGAATCGCAAAGATATATTGATGTTGATACGCTTTCACTTGGAAGCGTTTATGAGTTTCTCAAGGCAAACCAAAGGATAAAAGCAAGTGAAGCTAAAGAGATGCTTCAATCTATTCTCAATGATGCGTTTAAAAGCGGATATTATGATTTTGACCATGGAAGTCTCAAGCTTTTTGAAGAGGCGGTTACCGTTTTGGGTTTTGGTGGTGTACGGAGCGAATTTGTTTTACATACCGTGCTTTTAAAGATGCTTGCTAAAAAACGCAGGCAAAAAGATATGGGGCAAAGAGTATGAAGATATATAGAGTTGATATAAGCGACAAAAAAGAGTTTTTAAAAAAGCTTAATGTTGATAGTGGTGGTATAAGTATCATTGCCGATAAGATGGAGCTTTATCATATTTATATCAAAGATATCAAGACGCCTGCCGTGAATATCTTAAAACAAGATGCACTCAGTGTCGGTGCCGAAGTAGCAGCTCCAAAGAGTGTGATAACTTGTGAGAACGAGTATAGTGAGTGTCTTTTGATAGGTACGAAAAAACATCTTAAGCGTTTAAGCCGAAAATGTGCAACGCAACCTTTCGGGCTAAAAGAAGTTGCTAAAAGTTTGGAAACATATATACAAGAAAAGCACTTTAATACAAAGATTATGGGTGTGCTCAATATCAACGAAGATAGTTTTTATAGTGGTAGTAGGGTTGGTTCTGAAGAGGCAATAGAAGTCATAAAGCATCTCATAGATGAAGGTGCCGCCATTGTTGATATCGGTGCTGTCTCTTCAAGACCAAATGCTACAAAAGTGAGCGACAAAGAAGAATTTGAAAGAGTCGTTGAACTCCTAGATGAGATCGATGATAAAAGACTTTATGAGAGAGCGGTTTTTAGCATAGATAGCTATACTCCAAGTGTGGTGGAGCATGCGCTCAAAAGTGGCTTTGGGATTATCAATGATATCACGGGTGCGAGTGATGATGCTCTTATAGAATTAGCGATCAAATATAAAGCAAAACTTTGCATTATGCATATGCAAGGAACACCGCAAGATATGCAAAAAAATCCGCACTATGATGATGTGATGAGTGAAGTGAGCGATTTCTTTGAAGCACGCATTGCTAAATGCGAAGCACTTGGACTAAGTCGTGAAGACATTATTCTTGATGTCGGTATTGGATTTGGCAAAAGCTTAGAGCATAATCTTACGCTTCTTGTAAATTTGAGTCATTTTAAAAAGTTTGGATGTCAATTGCTTATAGGTGCAAGTCGTAAATCAATAATCGACGCGATATATCCAAGTAGCGTAGAACAGAGACTTCCCGGAACTTTGGCGATACACCTTAAAGCTCTTCAAAATGGTGCAAATATCATTCGTTGTCATGATGTGGCTGAGCATAGACAAGCACTAGATGTGTGGGAGTTGATAAAAGAGTGAGAGTTATAATGCGCGCAATTCGATGTTTAATCGCGATAGTTGTTGTTGCGCTTATGTTTTTGTTGACACCGTATGTTTTTATAGCTCTCAAGTGTGATTCCGAGATATATAATGATGTAAAAGATGTACCTAAAAAAGAGTTTGCGCTACTTTTAGGCACAACGAAATATGTTTCTAGGGGGAAGATAAATTACTACTATAAATACCGCATTGATGCTACCGTAGAGCTTTATAAAAGCGGGAAGATTAAAAAAATACTCGCTTCTGGCGATAATGGATTACGCTATTATAATGAGACGATGACAATGCAAAAAGACCTTATAAAAGCAGGAGTGCCAAGTAGTGCTATCTTACTGGATCATGCAGGATTTAGAACGCTTGATTCGGTAGTGAGGGCAAAGGAATATTTCAAAAAGGATGATTTTATCATCATTTCACAACGATTTCATCTCGAGAGAGCCCTTTTTATAGCAAAAGCCAAAGGAATCGAGGCGATAGGGTTTGAAGCAAAAGATATCAAATACACAAAAGCCTATTATGCGATGCAACTACGTGAAGTATTTGCTCGCTTTAAAGCATTTTTGGATCTCTATATACTCGATACAAAACCAATCTCAGATAAAAATATAGAAAACTCCAAAACAAAAGAGGCATAATGAATAAAGAGCAATATCTTGAGGTTGTCAAACTTTTAAACAAGTGGGCGCATGACTATTATGTACTCGATAACCCGAGTGCGAGTGATGAGGAGTACGATAAGCTCTATCATGAAGTGTTGGATTTTGAAAAATTGCACCCAGATAAGATAGATCCCAATTCCCCGACACTTAGAGTTGGCGGGGTAGTGAGAGAAGAATTTAGTAAAGCAAAACATATCAAGAGAATGTGGAGCATGGAAGATGTATTTTCCAATAATGAGCTAGAAGAGTGGGTGGCTAGAGTAGAGAAAAATATAGGTAAAGTAGGGTTCTTTTGTGAACCAAAATTTGATGGTGCTAGTATGAATCTCATCTACGAAAATGGACTACTTAAACAGGCAATCACAAGGGGTGATGGAGAGATAGGAGAAGATGTAACACAGAATGTTAAAACGATTCGCTCCATTCCTTTAAAGATAGAATATAACGAGCTTATCGAGATACGAGGCGAAGTACTTATAAAAAAAGATGATTTTGAAGCTATCAATGAAGAGAGACTAAGTGAAGGCGAAGCGCTTTTTGCAAATCCTAGAAATGCAGCTGCAGGAAGCCTTAGACAACTTGATAGCTCTATCACAGCAAAAAGAAAACTTGTTTTTTACCCTTGGGGACTTGGTGAAAATACTCTAGCTCAAAACAGTCTTTATGAGAAGATGAGTTTTGTGTATGAGCAAGGATTTTTATCGCCTCCATATAGACTCAAGTGTAACTCCATAGAGGAGATAGAAGCGTTTTATCAAAAGCTTATAAGCAAAAGAGAGAGCATCCCTATGATGATGGATGGTATGGTTGTCAAAGTTGATGATGTTCGCATCGCAGATGAACTTGGCTATACAGTCAAATATCCACGCTGGATGTGTGCCTATAAATTTCCGGCAGTCGAGAAGGTGACAAGGGTTAATGCTATCACTTTGCAAGTTGGACGAACGGGTGTGATCACTCCGGTAGCTGAGATAGAGCCTGTCAACATCGAAGGGGCGATGATAAGCCGTGCAACGCTTCATAACTTTGATGAGATCGAGCGCAAAGATATCCGAGTAGGAGATAGTGTTATCATCATCCGAAGCGGTGATGTGATACCAAAGATTATCAAGGTTTTGAGCGAGCGAAGAAGTGGCGATGAAAAGGTGGTGCATCGTCCTACGATTTGCCCGACTTGTGGAAGTGAGTTGCTTGATGAAGGCACACTCATCAAGTGTCAAAATCTAAACTGTAGCGATAGGGTAACCAACGCTATCAAGTACTTTGCAAGCAAAGGGTGTATGAACATAGACGGACTTGGTGCAAAGATAGTCGAACAGCTTGTTGATGAGGGTAAGGTAGCTCATATCCTTGATCTTTATGCTCTGCGTTATGAAGACCTTGAGGGGATGGAAGGATTTAAAGAGAAAAGCATTAATAATCTTTTAAATAGCATAAAAAAAACAAAAGGCGTAGAGTGCTGGAGGCTGATTAGGTCTTTGGGAATTGAGCATATTGGTGAAGTTGCAAGTAAAACTATATGTCAGACAATAGGAATAGATGTTTTGGGCGTTTCAAAAGTAATATTGCTTGGCTTAAATGAATTTGGAAATGAAATGGCTGAGGCATATTCAAACTTTATGCATACGAATCAGGAGATAGTTAATAAATTAATATCCATTATAGAACCAAAATGCCCAAATCCAACTTTTGAAATCAATGATTTTAACCTTTTAGTGAGTTTATTTAAAGTTGAGGGATTAGGTAATGTTTCGTTTGAAAAAATTCTTAATTATTTTAGTTTTTATAGTCTAAGAAAAATAAATGCTGAAGATAAAATCGAAATATCAAATAAAGCAAGAGACTTATTTAATGAAAATTTTGAGAACAAAGAGAAAGAATATAGGGATCTTCTAAATTCTCCAATAATGAAAAAAAAGAGACTAACCGATGCGATAAAGAACGGTGAAATTTTAACAATAAAGTACAATGGCGGTAGTCAGCCGAATACATTAAGAAAAATAGTACCAAGAAACATAAGTTCAGATAGATTAAATGCTTATCAAAATGATGTCTTTAAAAGCTATTTTATAAATGATATAATTATTTATGAGCTCAACAATATACCAGATTGTGAATGGTATGATGATAATAAACAGAAAATATATAGACCTGAGAATGAGTATGAAATTCCAAATTTAAGTGATATAAATATTGAATTCTTGACCCGTTTTGCAGACAAAGATCATATGGCAATTGATGGGTTGGGAAAAGAAAGTATTCAAAAACTATATGATGAAAAAGTTCTAAGCGATGTAGAAAGTATTTATAAATTGACTATTGAAACAATTCAAAAAATAAATGGATTTGAAAAGATTAAAGGGGCAAATATTATCGATGAGATACAGAAAAGTAAATCATGTGATTGTTGGCGTTTTTTAAATGCATTGCAAATACCTCTGTTCGGAGAGAAAAATAGTAAATTGATATGTGATAAGTATGGATTGGATTTATTTAACATAAATTATGATGAACTTTCTTCTATTGATGGGCTTGGAGCAGAAAAGGCTGATACATTTCATAGATACATGGTTAAAAATGCTAATATGGTTAGAAAATTAATTGAAGTTATAGGACCAAAAGTACAAGAAAAAATAGAAGCCATTGATAATCCGTTTAAGGGTAAAACCGTAGTAATTACCGGCACAATGAGCCAAAGTCGCGATGAGGTAAAGGCATTTTTGGAAAATCTTGGAGCAAAAGTAGCTAGTTCGGTATCCAAAAAGACCGATTTTGTCATTTTTGGTGAAGATGCAGGGAGTAAGCTCACAAAAGCCCAAGAACTTGGTGTGGTTACTATCAACGAAGATGAAATGAGAGAGATGGTGTGAAGACAAATTTAAAGGGCAGTGAACAATTTGTTGTAGAAGCAATAAAATCTTATTTTGAAGAAATATATAAAGATGTTTCTGTTGAAGAGGGTGAAAACCCACCTGATGTTTATTTGTGTCTAGATGGTAGAAAAATTCCTGTTGAAATTACAAACATTGATAAAAATGTTTTAGACGATAGCAAGACAATAAGTCGCGGTTATATGAAATTTAACGAAAAGTTAAATGGATACTTTAATGAAAAAATAAACGATGAAATACGATTACTTATTACCATTAATCACTATGGCAATAAAGTGAGTGCTTTTAAAAAAGAATTTATGAGATACCTACAAAAATTAATTGAAATAAATAGTTTTACTATAGGCAATGAAATTAAATCTAATATATGTGGTGTTGATTTCAGAATAACCGTGGAAAAAAAATCATGCAACAAGCCAAATAAAATCTCTTTAATGGTAGGTAGTGGACATAAAAATTCAGGGAACATGATTTTGCCAGATCAAGCATTTAGTATTGTCAGTCATAGTATTAATATCAAGAATGAAAAATGTATACATATCAAAAACCAATATGGCTAGCACTTTATGATAATTTTTATGATAAGTATACGGAATTTGATAATAATGACCATATTGATTTTTATAAAGAAATTTTTAATGAAATAAATGATTTTGAAATTTTTGAGAAAATATTGGTCGTGTTTAAAAATAATAATGTAGTGGAATTTTAATTGGATTTTGAGCAAAAACATCTGCACAAGTTCAGAAACATATGGCACTCTTTAGAGGAGAACTAAAGAGTGAAAAATGCAAACAGATTATCTCTTCAATGGAATA
>JAFGVX010000097.1 GCA_016937775.1 Campylobacterales bacterium
AATTATCTGCTAAAACTCATAGAAGAGGATGCCTCAAAAGCAGAGGGTGCTTTAGTCGAAATCGGTGCACACAAAGGGTATCTCATCTGCGATATGATCCATTGGCTCTATACAAAAAAGCCTGAGCTTTTAAAGAGTATGCGTTTTGTCATCATAGAAAAACATGAAGCACTCATCCAAGCACAAAAAGAATATATAAGCTCAATGTTTGGTGATGCAGTGCAGGTCGAGCATAAAAAAAATCTTCGTGAGGTTGACACACCCTATGTGTTTACAATATCCAATGAGATATTTGACGCTTTTCCTTGCGAGCTTCTTAAAGATGGCAAGATAGCCGATGTTAAAGAGCACACTATAGAGTGGATAGAAGCACCAAAAGAGATGCTTTCATGGGCAAAGAGTCATAGACTCATCCAAGGTGAGGTGGCCGTTGGTTATGAAGCGTTTGCCAAAGAGGTTGCATCTTTACAGCGGTGTGATTTTGTCTCTTTTGATTATGGAGAGGCATATGTGCGCAATGATTTTTCTATCCGTCTCTACAAAGAACATGAGGTCTTTCCGCTTTTTGATGAGAATGTGGATTTGATCACTCTCTATCAAAATGCAGATATAACCTATGATGTCAATTTTGCGCATGTTATAGAGGCATTTGAGGCGCAAGGATTTAAAAAAAGAGTCTATGAGACGCAAGCGCGAGCACTTGTGAGATTTGGACTTATGGAGATGCTTGAAGAGTTCTCACTACAAGCAAGCCCTGCTGTGTATGCGAGAGAGATAGATAAGATAAAGACACTTATCGCTCCTACTATCATGGGTGATCGATTTAAGATGATTCATCTAGAGAAAAGTTAAATTTTCTATTTCAGAAAGTTAGCAGTTTTTTTCTGTTAGAGTTATTCAAAGGCAGAAAATGAAAAAGATTCTATTGTGTATCATCTTTTTATCATTTTGTTTTGCAGATGAGAAAAATGGATGGAGTACTTTACATCAAGCGGTGTATGATAATAATCTAGTGGCAATCGAGAAAAGTATAGATGAAGACAGCACACTTATCGAGCAAAAATCCAATGCCGGTATCACCCCCTTGCACATAGCTGTGAAGTTGAGAAGAATGGATATCGTCAAGATACTTTTAGCCAAAGGTGCTGATGTAGATGCGCAAGATAATAATGGGCTCACACCTCTGCATTATGCTATCGGTCAAAATCAAGAGGAGCTCTCAAGGTATCTCATAACTATAGGAGCGGATATGGATATCCAAAACAGTGAGGGCATAACGCCTTTACATCAAGCAGCATTTAGGGGCAATGTGGCTTTGATACAATTTATGCTTGATAATAATGCAAATATAGATATACTCAACAATCAAGGCGCAACAGCTTGTCAGCTGGCATTTGCAAAAAAAAATATAGGGGTATATGAGCTATTGAGAGTCTATACAAAATTGGAATGTGGAGATAAAAAGTGATACGCATAGTAGTTAACGGTAAAAATATGAGTATCGAGAAGGATACAAATCTTTATGAGCTTATAGAATTTTTGAAGATAAGTGATAAGGTGATGGCAGCGGCAGTAAATATGAATATTGTCAAAAAAGATGAGTGGGAAAACTATAAACTTCAAGAAAGTGACAAAGTAGAGCTACTTAATTTTGTAGGTGGGGGATGATTAGAGGATGATAGCTATAGCGATGGCAAATCCGCCGTCGTGACTGATGGAGAGAGAGCTTTTTTGTAAAAAAAATCTCTCTTGTGCCTCTTCGCTCAAGGTAAAATGTGGCGCACCTTTTTTATCTTTGCTCAAAAGTATATCATGAAAGCCAAGTTCGCTGCCTATGCCACATCCAAAGGCTTTCGAGATAGCCTCTTTTGCTGCCCAAAAACCGGCGATGCTTGCATTGCTTTTAGCAAGCTGTATCTCTTCTTCATTTAAGAAGCGCTCTTTAAAGACTTCGCCGTACTTTTCAATCATCGTTTCTATTCTGTTTATCGCGACTATATCTGTTCCTATTTTCATAAATGTAGTGTAGCATAATCCTACTCAAACATCCACTCGACAACCTTTGAGACTTCATCGGCGATATAGCACTTCACATCTGTTTTTTGGAGCGGTTTAGCGGGCAATATAGCTTTTGCAAAACCATGCGTATGGAGCTCTTTGAGCCTTGAAGCGAGAGAAGCTACCTCGCGTATCTCACCTGTTAAACTTACCTCTCCAAGAAATACCGTCTGGGAGCTGAGTGGTCTATCTCTATAGCTACTCAAGATTGCCGCGACAATCGCTAGATCGGCACTAGGTTCAGTGATCTTGATGCCTCCGGGAATATTGATAAAAACATCATAAGTTCCAAGTGGGAGATCGAGTTTTTTCTCAAGCAGTGCTAAGATCATCCCAAGGCGGTTATTATCAAACCCGGTTGAGCTTCTTTTTGAATGCCCGTAAGATTCACTTACAAGTGCTTGTACCTCTATGATGATGGGTCTGCTTCCTTCCATGATGACACTCAGTGCTGAGCCTGCTTGTAACGTCTTTTTATCAAAAAATTTATTTGTAATCGTCTTTGCATCTTCAAGTCCATGCTCATTCATCTCGAAGATGCCGACTTCATTGGTGGAGCCGAAACGATTTTTAAACCCTCTAAGCAGTCGTAATTCACTATTGACATCCCCCTCAAAATAGAGCACCGTATCGACCATATGCTCTAAAACTCTAGGACCCGCTATGGAGCCGTCTTTGGTGATGTGCCCGATGATAAATATGGGAATATTAAGCGTTTTTGCTACTCGCATAAGCTCAAAAGTGATGTTACGCACTTGCGTCACAGAGCCTGATGCTGAGGGACTATCATCACTATAGAGTGTTTGGATAGAGTCGATGACGATAAAGTTATAGCTATTAGTATGTATCTCATTGAGGATGGTGCTGAGGTTGATCTCGCAAAGCAAAAAAAGATTTTCATCAAGGGCACCAAGTCTATCGGCACGCAGTTTTATCTGTCCTGGCGACTCTTCACCTGAGACATAAAGTACTTTCCCCCCTGTTTTTGCTAAGTTGCCTGCTGTTTTAAGCAAAAGTGTTGATTTGCCTATTCCCGGACTTCCTCCAATGAGCGTGAGTGAGCCGTCCACTATGCCACCTCCAAGGACGAGATCAAGCTCACGACTTCCTGAAGATACTCTGCTGATATCTTCTTTAGCTATAGTTGTGATGCTTTGTGCTTTATTTGCAGAATGTGTTTCTTTTTTGGTCTCTTCTAAAAATTTTATCTGTTCATTTGAGAGTTCTATGAGGCTATCCCATTCACCACAATTTGTACATTTGCCTATCCATTTCGGGGTTTGAAATCCGCATGCTTGACACTCAAAGAGGATTTTTTTCTTTGCCATAATAACTCCTTTTGAGAAAGTGTAGTACTTTTTCTAGAGAAGGGTTAAAAAAATGTCATTTTGAAATATTTTTAAACAAATATCTCATCCAAGATAGCATTGATAAACTCATCAGCTCTGAATTCGATGAGATCATCACTCCCTTCGCCGACACCGATATAGAAAATAGGAAGTTTTAGCTCATCGGCGATACTAAAGACTGAGCCGCCTTTGGCAGTGCCGTCTAGCTTTGTGATGATGATGCCGTCAATGCCTATCATCTCATTGAAGGCTTTTGCCTGATTGATTGAAGAGCTTCCTTGCGTGCCATCAAGTACCAATATCTTTCTATTTGGTGCAGTAGCAAGTGCCTTGTTTGCAATGCGCACCATCTTTTGAAGCTCATGAGCTAGATTTGTATGCGTATGGAGTCTGCCCGCCGTGTCGATAATGGCATGGTCTATATTTTTTGCTTTTGCCGAATCGATAGTATCAAAAACAACAGCAGAGGGGTCATGCCCCTGTTTGCTTGCAATTATTGGGATATCAAGTCTCTCTGCCCAACGTGTGAGCTGCTCAATAGCTGCAGCTCGAAAAGTATCTGCAGCACCCAAAATGACACTTTTACCTTCTTTTTTGTAGAGCGAGGCGAGTTTGGCAATGGTTGTAGTTTTTCCAGCACCGTTGACGCCTATAATCATTTCCACATAGGGTTTGTCATCGCTGAGTTTAAGATCTGCTTTGTATCGAAAGATGGAGATGAGTGAGTTAAACGCTTGCATTTTGTTGATTGAATCAGAATGCGGAGCGAGTATCCTCTCGATAAGATCATAGTTAACATCTGCTTCCAAAAGAATCGTCTCAAACTCATCTTTTGTCAGTTTTGTTTTTTTCTCTCGAGTGATCTCCTTGATTGTTTCGTTTGTTTTTCCAAGAGCTTTTTTAAAAAGAGAAAACACAATTTTGCCTTATTTGAGTAGATATTTAATGTCTGCTTCTATCATTTCGATAGGAGTTATGCTTTCATAGGTGGTATAAAAAGTACCGTTAAAATAGAGTAAAGAGATGGGCATATCACTCTGTTTGATTTCATCGTGAATACGCAATATATCGAGTATCTTTTGATTGTCTTTATCAAAAGATATATTAAGTGTTTTGCTATAGTATGCCAATGCATTTGAGAGCTCTAAGTCTTCGGAATTTTCATTGATACCAAAAACATAAATAGTAATATCTTCCTTATATCGTTCTCTTAATCTTTCTAGATAGGGAAGATTTTTTTTACAGATGAAACACTCAGAGCCAAAAAAGTAGAGCAACGTTATTTTTGATTTTTTCTCAAAAGTTGCAGTCTTGCCTTTGACGGTAATACTTTGTTCTTTATTTGGAATCGTAATAAATGAGAGAATTTCTTGTGTATGTTTGTTTGAAACGGTTGTTTTATCTTTTGAGTCTTGTTCGCATCCGCTAAAAATTATAAGAATCGAAAAAAATAGAGATAGAGCAATAACTCTCATATGATTCCTTTGATATAATATAAAGTTTGAAGATTATACCAAAACCACTTTAATGAAAAGGTTTGAGAGATTGGAGCAAAAAGAACAATTTAGAAAAGATTGTCTCGAGAAATTAAAACATGAGAGCAGACTTCCAAATCGATATGCTAAAGATAAAAGATTACAAAAACGTCTTTTGAGTTATATTGATCATCTTAATCCACGGACGGTGATGCTTTATCTCCCCCTCAAGATAGAGTTTGATATAAGTGGTATCATAAAAAAATTGAGGAAAGAGGGCAGATTAATATATGTTCCATTTATGGAAAACGAAAGTTTTAGGTTGGTAAAATATAGATTACCACTCACGAGAAATAGTTGTGGAATAGAAGAGCCGAAAAATAGTCGTGGATCAAGAAAAAAAAATATCGATTTAGCTGTTGTTCCTATTGTAGGGGTTGATGCAACTTTCAGGAGAGTTGGATTTGGCAAAGGGATGTACGATAGGTTTTACGAAAAAGAGAAACAGAATATTGCAACCACGTTATTTATAGCAAGATATTTGTGTGTATCAAGAGATATTTTGACGGATAGTCGAGATGTGAGTCCTGATATCATAGTAGTTTAAATATATGGTATTTTTGTACAAAAAAGGATAAAGAATGTTATGGCCTGATGTGTTTATTGGGATTTTATTTGGAGTATTGATTAGTTTTTTGATTTTTAGGAACCTCTATTTGTATAGAAGAATATCCTATATAGAGATGGATGCTAGAGCGAGAGCTGAGACTATTGAGAATGAAGCAAAACAGTTTCTCAATGAAACAAAGCTGTCTCTCAAAGAGTTAGAGATGGAGCAAGAGAAAAACTATCAGACAAACCTTCTTCGCATCAAAGAGGGTAGAAACAGACTCAGTGAGCGAGAAAAAACACTCGAAGAGAGAGAGGCAAAGATTCTTTTAGGTGAAAATAGGCTTTTAGAAAAAGAGAAAAAGGTTGATCAACTCGAAGAGAAAAAGATGGAGATACTTGAGCAATATAAAGAGAAGTTAGAGTTGATATCTTCCATGAATGTTGAAGAGGCACGAGAGTATATCATCGAGATTGCAAAACAGAAAAATAGAGTCAAGATTGCTAAAATGAGCAGAGATGCTATGCAATTTGCAAAAGATGATATAGATAGAAAAGCAAAATATATTCTTGCTCAAGCAACTACACGCTATGCCGGAGAATTTGCCGGAGAACGCCTTATTAGTAAGGTTAATCTTCCGAGTGATGAGCATAAAGGAATGGTAATCGGCAAAGATGGGAGAAACATTAAGGCGCTTGAATCTCTTTTGGGGGTAGATATTATCATAGATGAGACACCGGGTGTTATCATGATAAGCAGTTTCAATCTTTATAGAAGGGCGATAGCTATAAAAGTTGTCGAGATGCTTATAGAAGACGGTAGAGTTCACCCTGCACGCATAGAAGAAGCGTATGAAAAAGTAGTAAAAGAGTTTGAAGAAGAGACCTATAATGACGGTAGAGATGTTCTTGCCGATCTCGGTATCTATCCAATGAGTGAGAAGCTTACAAGACTTTTGGGGAAATTAAAATACAGAGCAAGTTATGGTCAAAATGCTTTAGCACATACACTTGAAGTAGCACGACTTGCGGGGGTTATGGCTGCCGAGATAGGCGGTGATGAGAAACTTGCTGTGCGCGCAGGATTGTTGCACGATATCGGTAAAGCACTCACACAAGAATATGGAGGATCACATGTTGATATTGGTGTGGATTTATGTCAAAAAAACAAAGAGCATCCAACGGTTATCAATGCAATATTGGCACACCATGGTCATGCTGAACCGGACAGCATAGAGAGTGCTTGTGTCTGTTCTGCCGATGTTTTGAGCGCTGCTAGACCGGGAGCAAGAAGAGAGGTTCTTGAGGCATTTGCAAAAAGGGTAAAAGAACTTGAAGATATCGCAACATCCAAAGAGAGTGTAGAGTATGCATATGCGATTAATGCAGGAAGAGAGATCAGGGTCATTGTGAACGCAAAAAAGATCAGTGATGATGAAGCAACTGTGTTAAGTCAAGAGATTGCTCAAGAGATAGAAGAAAAAGTACAATATCCTGCTGAGATTAAAGTGAATGTTATCCGAGAAACAAGATCGATTAGTTATGCAAAATAATTCAATATAAAAGAGGAAAGCACATGAAGAGAGTTTTTATTGTATGTTTGATGGTTTTAGGTTTAATGAGTGCGGGGAACGCAAAAGATGCACAAATAGTCGTTCTGCATACAAGTGCAGGGGATATTGAGCTGAAAATGTTTGAAGATATTGCTCCTAAGGCTGTAGAAAATTTTGTCACGCATGTTAAAAACGGATACTATGATGGCATAATATTCCATAGGGTCATTAAAGGATTTATGATTCAAGGCGGAGATCCGACAGGTACAGGAATGGGCGGTGAGTCCATCTGGGGTCAAGATTTCGATAACGAATACGGTGATAATGTCGTTTTCGATAGACCGTTTTTGCTTGCAATGGCAAATCGTGGACCAAATACAAACGGGAGTCAATTTTTCATTACAACTGCTCCTGCTGACTGGCTCAATGGAGGCTATACGATATTTGGAGAAGTAGTTGCCGGGCAAAATGTTGTTACCGCTATAGAAAATGTATCTACGGGTCAGATGGATAGACCGATGATTGACCAGGTGATAGAAAAAGCAACACTCAAATAGATATGAACTTAGATGAGGTGAGATTAGAGCGCCAAAAGTGCTTATCGTGGAAAAATATTGCTCCTATAAATAGTGCAATAGAGCAATTAGAGTCTCATGAGTGTTCTGTTGTTTTTGGTGATATCATAGAAATAGAGATTGAGGGTATCTCAAAAGAAGAGAAAGAAAAAATTGAGCAAACTGCCAAGATGATGAAGCCGTGGCGCAAAGGACCTTTTAAGATTAGTGATATCTTAATAGACTCAGAGTGGAGAAGCGATAAAAAGTATGACCTTCTAACTCCTTATTTTAATCTTCAGGAGAAGATCGTCGGTGATATAGGGTGTAATAACGGCTACTATATGTTTAGGATGCTTGCACAAGCTCCCAAGAAGGTAGTAGGGTTTGATCCTTCGGCGCTTTATTATATGCAGTTTAAATTTTTAAACCATTACATCAAAAGCGATATCGTGTATGAGCTCTTGGGTGTAGAACATTTGGAGTTGTATGAGCATAAGTTTGACTTGCTTTTTTGCCTCGGTGTTCTCTATCATAGAAGTGATCCTATAACCACTTTAAAGTCTCTCTATAGAGGATTGAATGACGATGGAGAGCTATTTTTGGATACTTTTATGATAGACGGCGATGATGAGGTTGCACTTTGTCCCCAAAATACATACTCAAAAATACCCAATATATATTTTATTCCGACTGTTAGTACGCTTAAAAATTGGTGTTTTCGAGCAGGTTTCTCTGAGGTCGAAGTGTTAAATATCGTAAAAACTGAGTCGGATGAACAGAGAAAAACACCTTGGATTGATACACAAAGCCTGGAAGATTTTTTAGATCCAAGTGACGCCTCAAGGACATTAGAGGGGTATCCTGCACCCAAAAGAGTTTATATAAAAGCAAAAAAGAATTAAAATAGCAAAAAAACCTAAAAATTAGTTTTATTTTTAAATAAGCTATATTTAGATATAAATATGCAACTAAAAAATAATTCGTTTCTTTTAAGAATTTAGGAATATGAGCCCATGAGGATATTAACGGTCGGTCTTAACGACGATTATGTAAAAAAGCTTGAAGATGAGCTTGATAGATATTTTATATGTATTGTCGATAATGCCAAAGATTTATATGATGCTACAAACTTTACCGATTTTCGTCACTATGAACTTGTGTTAGTGGTTGATGAAGGTGTTAACTTCTCTCTTGAGAGATATATTAATGAGGTAAAACGTAAAAAGAGTGAGACTAAGATTATAGTTCTTACCGAAGATTTTAAATCACAGCCTCTATTTTTCAATATAGGTGCAGATGATGTTATATGTAACCATTGTGAGCATCCTGATCTTATAGCTGCAAGAGTCTTGGCAAATATGAGACATCTTTTCGGCACAAAAGTCGATATAGGTAAACTCGTTATTGATATTGCCAATAAAAGAATAGAGTATGATGAGAAGATTATCTCACTCAATGGAAAAACTTTTGATATCTTGGCGTATTTAGCGCTTAGAAAGCAAAGAGTCTTCTCTAAAGACGAGATCATTAATGCACTTTGGGAAGAGCCTGAATATGTCAGTGATAACACGGTTGAAGTAGCTATTAATCAGATTAGAAAGAGACTCAAAAATATCCTTGGTTTTCAGGTTATTCATACAGTTAGAAGAAGAGGTTACAAGTTTGCTTATTAGCCCTCTTAGAGGCTGTTTTGAACTTGGTTTATCCAGTAAGCGTTGTAGCGTAATTCCTCTTTGAGTGTTGTTGCCTCACCGTGACCGGGATATATTTTGTAGTTTTTTTGTATTTTGGCAACTTTCTCCAAACTTTTTTGCATTGCTTTTGCATTTGAGTAGCGAAAATCCCATCTACCTATAGAGCTACGAAACAGAAAATCTCCGCTAAACCAAACATCATCAATCTCTATAACGCTACATCCGGGAGTATGACCCGGAAAATGAAGAAATTTGATCTTGATATCTTCTATTGTCATGGTGCTGTCGGGCTCAACGCATATATCGGCTTTGCTCGGCGGTGTTCCTTGATTGAGCGGATCGCGTTCAAGCATAAAAGCATCATCTTTTGGTATGTAAATGGGGATTTTTAGTTTTTCTTTGAGTTCTTGATTGCTCCACGCATGATCAAAGTGACCGTGAGTATTTAGAATTGCTATAGGATTCTCTACATTTTCCAAAACCCAGTTTGTTGCTCCTTTGCCGGGATCAATGACTATCTCTTTGTTTCCAATTGTGACAATGTAACAGTTGGTTTGATATATACCCATTGGTTGGAATTTAATCTGCATTGTTCTATAATTCCCCTATGAATTTTTTTAAACAGCTCGAAATTGCCCTTTGCAGTGACGATGTGGAGACAAAGAAGCAAATTACTACTGATTTGTTGGCTTATTGTACCAAAAATGATTTAGATTTTGTCATTGAGCCTAAAAGTTGGGAGAGACCTTCTTATCACAAAAAATGCGTTATTGTCGCACCTCAAGCATTACCAAAAAGAAACAGACTCGACACAAATGAGGGACTTGGAAAAATGGTGCATGCGATTACGCATATTGAGTATTGCGCCATCGATTTGGCACTTGATGCTGTTTATAGATTTGGATTTATGCCACGTGAGTTTTTGATTGATTGGTTGGTGGTTGCAGAAGACGAGATAAGACATTTTGTCATGCTACAGGATATTTTGCATGAGCTTGGTTTTGCATATGGAGATTTTGCCGTGCATCAAGGATTTTTCGAGATAGCAAAACAGACAGAAAATTCCGTGATAGACCGAATGGCAGTTGTCCCTAGATATTATGAGGCAAACGGTTTAGACGTTAATCCACAGATTGTAAAAAAACTTGAAAACAGAAGAAAAGAGAGAGTTGTCTCCAAGATGATTGAGGCGCTGTATGTCATTCTTGAAGAAGAGATTGATCATGTTAAAAAAGGCGATAAATGGTTCAGCTATAGTATGCAACAAAAAGAGGGCATTGAACGTGATTGTTATTTTGAAATTCTCAAGAAATACAATCTATTGGAAAAGCATAGACCGCATATAAATGTACAGGCGAGAAAAAGAGCAGGTTTTAGCTGTGAGGAGATAAAGATATTGGGCGCCAAAGAGTGTTGAGGTAAAATATTAAAGAAAATATGCACAAGTTCAGAAACATATGGCACTCTTTAGAGGAGAACTAAAGAGTGAAAAATGCAAACAGATTATCTCTTCAATGGAATAA
>JAFGVX010000098.1 GCA_016937775.1 Campylobacterales bacterium
GAGGTTTAGTTTTCTGAGGCGATAGCCGAAGCTTTAGTGAGATGAATTGGATGAGAAGCTTTGCTTTGAATTCAAGAAGAGAGGTTTTAAATGAAAGTAGGTCTTTTTGACTCGGGACTTGGTGGTCTAACAGTAGCAAAAACGATTCTTGAAGAGTTAGAAGGGGTTGAGCTTATCTATATTGCCGACAATAAGCATGCTCCTTACGGCAATAAAACCAAAGAAGAGATATTGCACTACAGTATAGCCATCGTTGATTATCTGATAGTAAATTATGATATTGATGCACTTGTGGTTGCGTGCAATACTGCAACGAGTGCCGCCATCGAAGATATACGTAAGCAGTATAAAGAGCTCGCGATTGTCGGTTTAGAACCGGGAATAAAGCCGGCGATAGAACAAAGCACCAATAAAAAAGTAGGTATTTTGGCAACACCTGCGACATTGAAGGGTAGCAAGTATAAATGTTTGAGTCTTTCTTTATCGAAAGATTATGATGCACATATTTTTGAGCAAGCGTGCCCAGGGCTTGTTGAGCAGATAGAAGCAGGTGCGACGGATACACAAGAAACAATTGATATGCTAGACGTGTGGCTCTCCCCTATGAGAGAAGCCGGAGTTGATACTATCGTATTAGGCTGTACGCATTATCCGCTCGTTGCGCAGAGCATTAAAAAAGTAATGGGTGAGAGTGTTAATCTTGTAGAAACATCAAAACCCGTTGCAAGAAGACTTTTGCATCTTTTAGAACAAAGAGGTCATCAAAATATCAGTCAAAACAGTTTAAAGATATTAACGACAGGAGATATAAAAGAAGATATGGTTACACATATTTTAGGAAAGAATTTTACTGTGGAGAAGGTGACTATAGAGTAGGGAGTTGCCACTTTTTATGATATGCTGTAAGTCTTAGTGCAATACCAAAAATAAATACCATAATAATCGTTACATTATTTATCAAATTCAATTTTTCCAAAAGAAAAAGTATAAATCCAAGTAGCATTGCAATTGAGCCGTAAAAATCACTTTTGAGAAGTAGGGGAATTCTGTTGAGTAGTATATCTCGAAGGACGCCACCTCCAACAGCCGTTATGAGTGCTAAAAGCATCACGCCAACAAAATTAAATCCGGCTTCAATTCCCAAAATAGAAGCGGTAATCGAAAAAGATATGAGTCCTACACTGTCACAAAGTATAAAGAGATAATGACTCTCTAGAGTCTCTCTTTTGTGTAATTTAAACAGAAGTGTCAAGGTGATAACGCTAAGCACTAAAGTTGTTGGTAAAAATTCCGTAAAACTGATAGGTGCTTTACCAATGATAATATCGCGTGTGATACCACCCCCAAGTGCGGTTAAAAAGGAGGCAATGAAAAGCCCCAAAAGATCAAGTTTCTCCTTAATCGCAACAAAGATACCGCTCATAGCAAAAGCAATGATGCCTATACTTTCAGCGATGAGAATTTCATTTGGCATTATCGGAGTCCAACAGCATCTTTTATGACTTTTAGTTTCTCTTTAGCGATAATTCTCACTTTAGCAGCTCCCTCTTGGAGTATCGCTTCCACCTCTTGTGGGTGCGCAAGGTAGTGTTCTCGCTTAGCTCTTGCTACTTCAAACTCGTCCCAAATAAGCTCTTTGAGATATTTTTTGAGGTGTCCGTAACCCTCTTTACCACTTTTATATCTCGCTTGGAGTTCTTTTTTGTTCTCATTGTTCAAAAAGAGTGATGTAATCGCATAGAGATTGCAGCCTTCAAATTTTAAGGGTTCACCAAGCGGAGTGGAGGATGTTACTATCTTATTGACTCTGTTTTGTAGTGCTTTTTCTTCCATGAAGATGTCTATAGTATTGCCGTAGCTCTTGCTCATCTTTTCACCGTCAAGCCCGGGAATCGTTGCTATGGCATCATCTACTTTATATTCAGGCAGGGTAAATATCTCACCATGTTCATTGTTGAATTTGATTGCAATATCACGCGTGATCTCTATATGTTGTATTTGATCTTTACCGACAGGAACAAGCTCGGAGTCATAAAGTAAAATGTCTGCCGCCATCAAGACAGGATAAGAGAAAAGCGCATGGTTTGGTGAGATGCCTTTTGCAACTTTATCTTTGTAGCTATGTGCACGTTCAAGTAGACCCATGGGAGTGTATTTAGAGAGAATCCAGTAAAGCTCTAGAACTTCAGGTACATCACTTTGCACCCAGAATGTCGTCTTTTTTGGATCGATACCAAGTGAAAGATAATCGATGGCAGCTTCTTGTGTGTACTGTTTCAAAAGCGCAGGATCTTTTGAGCTTGTAAGTGAGTGATAATTTGCTATAAATGTAAAGAGTTCATTGCTCTCTTGCAACTCTATCATCTGTTTCATAGCACCAAAATAGTTACCTAAATGTAACTTTCCACTCGCTTGTATTCCTGTTAGTACTCTCATCTATACCTCCATTTTCTACTCTTCATCTTCGATTCTTTCACCTCTTTTTCTTGCGACGATATCTAAAGGAATGCCTTCAAAATCAAATTTTTCGCGTAAGAAATTTGCAAGATATCTTTTGTAGCTAAAGTGTATAAACTCAGGTCTATTTGATATAAGTGCAATCTTTGGTGGTTTAGTTTCGTATTGAGTTGCAAATTTTATTCGTACTGTAGCGCCGTGATGTGAAGGTATATGGTGCCTTTTTATCGCCTCTTGAATGACGTCATTGAGTTTCGCAGTTGGAATACGCATCTTATATCTTCCATATATTTTAATGATCTCGTCAAGTATCTTATGGACTCGAAGACCTGTTTTTGCAGATACGGTAATGAGTGGAGCGTAGTGTAAAAATTTGAGCTCATCGCGTATATTTTGAGTTGCTTCCTCATAGCTTTTATCGCCTTTTACATCCCATTTATTGAGTACGATCAAGCAAGCAAGTTTATGTTTTTCTATGAGTCCTGCAACACGCTCATCAAGTTCACTTACTCCAACGCTTGCATCGATCATAAGCAGTACAATGTCGGCATTTTCTAGCATGGCTGTTGTTCGAGTTAGCGCATACTTTTCGATACCAAGTATCTTACTTCGTCGTCGTATGCCTGCTGTGTCTATGAAAGTGATCATATGTTCATCATACTCTATGGTTTCATCTATAGGGTCGATTGTTGTGCCGTCCACTTCGCTCACAACACTTCGCTCTTCTCCTAGCAGGGCATTAAGCAATGAACTTTTGCCGGTGTTGACTCTGCCGATGATAGCAACTCTTATCTCTTTATCATTCTCGAGTATTTCATTATGTGATTCATCATAGAGGGGATCAAACTCCTCATCAAGCGTGATAGCTGAGAGCCCTTGCTCTTTTGGCGGGATATAGCACTCTAGCCATTTATAAAAAGAGTTCATCTTCCTATTGTGACTGACTGAGATAGCAAAAATATTTGCAGCTCCGAAAGATGAAAACTCCCAAAATCTTGTCTGCTCTTCTTTGTCATTGTCTATCTTGTTGACTATGAGAGCAATCGGTTTATTGAGATTTTGAAGTTGATAGAAGAGTTTTTTATCTTCATCATCAGGAAGCATTTTCCCGTCAACCATATAGAGTATGACATCGGCTATTTCTGCAGCTTTGAGCGAGAGTTCGGCCACTTTTGTAAAAAGTGCATTACTTGTGTCTATCCCTCCGGTATCGATAACTTGAAATTCTCTATTTTCTGAGATTGTGACTATTCTTTTTTTAACATCCCGTGTTGTTCCCGATACATCGGATGTGATGGCATCTCTTTGTTTTGCTAAACGATTAAAGAGTGAACTTTTGCCCACATTCGGGCGACCCAATATGGCTACTTTTTTCATGAATTTCCTCAGATTTACTTAGAGGCGATTATAGCATAAAAGGTTTAGATA
>JAFGVX010000099.1 GCA_016937775.1 Campylobacterales bacterium
TCATTCACTTCAAATGAAAACTCCTGTACAATATCTAATTGAAACTAATCCTCAGTGCCAAATGTTGTGGACTAATACATTTTATTGTAAAAATTATATTTTAATGTTACAATTATTTATGGTTGTGTCAAAAATTCTACTTTAAAACTGCAGGAGGAATAATTTTATGGGAAAAGGGTCTTTGGTATTTTTTGTGAAAAGAGGATTATTTGTAGGACTTTTAGGCTTTTCTTTTTGTAGTTTTATATATGGAGATCCTAGTATTACACTTGCTGTAGATAAAATTGACGGAGAAATTCGATATGATATATCAAGCACGACTACAGACGGAGCGTCAAGGCTGATCTTTCCATATGATAATACAATTGCAGAGATTACGGCAACATATAATATCAACAAATACAGAATTTCATTGAATGCAGGAACAACAATAGGTCATGGAAGCACGAGAGGACAAGATTTCGACTGGGTTGGCGGTCTCCCTACTATTTACTCTGAATCACGCTCAAATATACACGATATGATGAAATTTGGTATAGAAGTTGCAAGACAGTATAAAAATTATAAAAATATAGTAATGTTTGGAAGACTTGATTATAGAGATATGAATATGGATTGGACCGATACCAATCAAACAAGCGGTGGCGGGTCTGTAAGCGTGAGCGGACAGACGATTGATTTCAATCAAAAAGGATACCTCTTTAGCACAGGTTTAATTATTATATGCCACTGTCTTCTTCCGTATTGTTAGTACTTACTCCTTATTTGCATGTGGCATATATTGATCTCGAAACGGAATATTTTGCGAGAGACCTTGTTACTTCACAAAAGAGTTATCCATGGGGAGCCGGTGCTCAGGTTAATCTTGAGAAATCATTTAAAAAGTATGGAACTTTGGGATTACATATTGGTTATAACTATGTTGAAGATACGAGTGCAACCATGGAATTTAAAACAAAAAGTACCGGCATTGTTTATGCCGAGCTTCCTTCAGACTATAAAGAAGATAGATTAAAAGTTGGTATCTACTATCGCTATAAGTTTTAAGGTAAGAGCCAAAAAAGAGAGGTAATTAACTCACATTTTGGTATAATCTCATCAAAAAATGAGCACTATATGAAATTTGAGTCTTACCCTTTTGAAAAATTAAATAATCTTCTTCAAGATATAACTCCAAATCAACACTATTTACCCTTAAGTCTTACGATTGGAGAGCCACAATTCAATACACCAGGTTTTATATTAGAAGCACTCACGGACAATATAAGAGAGTTTAGCAAGTACCCAAAAACAAGAGGTGAGACTTATTTGCGAGAGGCGATTTTGCACTATAATAAAAAGCGATTCGATATTGATCTTATTGATGCTCAGATAGTGCCGACATTTGGAACAAGAGAAGTGCTTTTTAACTTTCCACAATATCTTTTACATGATATCAAACATCCTAAAATGGTTTTTCCAAATCCTTTTTATCAGATATATGAAGGAGCTGCCATAGCTTCTAGAGCCGAGGTTGTCTATCTTGAGCTCAATGCTTCAAACGGTTTCCTTCCAGAGATAGATACAAAGAAGCTACAAGATGCAGACCTTGTTATCTTAAATTCTCCAAACAATCCAACGGGAAGCGTGATGAGCATAGGTCTTCTTCAAGAATGGGTGCGACTTGCTTTGAGATATGATTTTGTATTAATGAATGATGAGTGCTATATTGATCTTTATGCCGATACACCGCTTCCTTCTATACTGAACGCTTCTATGGAGGTTGGTAATAGTGAATTTAAAAATGTCATTGCGCTGAATTCACTCTCAAAAAGATCAAGTGCGCCGGGTCTTAGAAGCGGATTTTTAGCAGGCGACAAGACTATATTAGAAAGTTACGCGGAGTATAGAACTTACGTCGGATGTGCATCACCACTTCCTTTGCAAAGAGCAGCAAGCATAGCGTGGAATGATAGTGAGCATGTCGGTATATTCCGAGAAAAATATAAAAAAAATATGGAGCTTGCCAAAGAGATATTGGGTATTGATATTACGCAAGCAACTTTTTATGTTTGGCTGCAAGTAAAAGATGATATCATCTTTACAAAAGAGGCATACGAGCGATACAATCTCAAAGTGCTTCCCGGTTCTTTTTTGGGAAGAGATGGCGTAGGCAGCGGATATGTGAGGCTTGCTTTAGTGTATGAGCCTGCTATCATAGAAGAAGCACTCGGTAGGATCAAAGAACTTTTAAAAGATAGGATGGAGTAGTTTTGAAGATACATTTTATTGGAATTGGTGGTATAGGGCTTTCGGCGTTAGCAAAATTTTTAACAAATGACGGACATACAATCTCAGGATCAGACATGAGACAAAGTGAGATTACTAACGATCTTGCGACAAATTATAATGCTAAGATTACTATTCCTCATCATAAAGATGCTGTTCACGGTGCCGATATGGTCATCTATTCTGCTGCTGTTCGTAAAAATAACTCGGAGTATATCGAAGCAAATGAGCAGGGCATTACATTACTTTCACGAAAAGAAGCACTTAAATTTATACTTAAAGAAAAAGAGGTTTATGCTGTCGGCGGTGCACATGGTAAAAGTACTACTTCCGCAATGCTTGCCTCACTTTTGCCTGAAAGTAATGCACTTATTGGTGCTATAGCTAAAGAGTTTGGCTCAAATGTACGATCGTTTCATAACAATAAAGTAGTCTTTGAGGCCGATGAAAGTGACGAGAGTTTTTTGAATTCCAATCCTTATCTTGCCGTAGTAACGAATGTTGAGCTTGAGCATATGGAGTATTATGATTATGACAAAGAGCGATTTTATGGTGCATATAGAAAATTTTTAGAGCTAGCTAAAATACGGGTTATCAATGCTGAAGATCCATTTCTTGCCTCTTTGGAGTTTGATACCGTAAAGCTTTATCCATCAAAAGATATTAAAAATATCGCATATGTCCTCATAGACTCTAAGCCTTACAGTAGATTTGAATTGAAAGAGTTTGGTGCTTTTGAGGTCTTTGGACTCGGAGAGCATATTGTCACGGATGCTGCTTTGGCAATATTGGCTTCGCTTGAACTTGGAGAGAAGCTAGAAGATATCAGGAAGAGACTTAGAGGATATAAGGGGATTAAAAAGCGTTTTGATATCATACAAAACTTTGAGAATTGCATCATAATAGATGATTATGGTCATCATCCCACAGAGATAAAAGCAACCATAAAAGCATTGCAGAAATTCAAAGAGCTTCGCGATATCAATAAAATAACGGCTATTTGGCAACCCCATAAATACAGTAGAACACTTGATAATTTAGAAGGATTTGTAGAGTGTTTTGAAGGTGTTGAGCATTTAGTCATTTTGCCGATTTGGTCGGCAGGTGAGTTGCACGTTGATATCGATCTTAAAGGTGCACTCTCAAAGTACGACCCCATAATGGGTGAGAGAATAAACAAAGAAGACGGACATATAAAGGTCTATAAGGATAATCATATTATCCATGAGTTTAAAGAGGGTATTATTGTAGCATTTGGTGCCGGAGATATTACCTACCAAATCAGAGGGGAGTTGCACTAGAGATGTCCGATACGTCTTTGGTTCAAAAGTTAGATCTCGCAAATTACATAAGTACATTTAAAAAATTCCTTGCAAGAGATAAAGCTATTGCGATGCAAGGCGATATCAACAATCATTACAGATATATCAAAGAACTCTCCAATCTAGAATTTCAAGCACCCAAAGAGACGAGAGCGGTTGATATAGAACTTAATAGACTCAAAAAACAAGCGTTTTTATCTTTAGAAGAACTTTTTGAATTTGTAAAGATTATCCGTTATTTTAACTACTTAGCGTCACTTACACTACCACATCTACTTCGAGAATGGATTGATACGATTAAGGTGCCAGAAGAAGTTATGGGGATGATTGATTATTTTGATGATGTCGGCAGTATCGATCCCTTAAAAGAAAGTGAACTCTCTAGCATCGAAGATGCATTGCAAAGTAACAAAAATGCCATTAGAGAGTCTCTTAAAAAAACACTTAATCAGAGATCTCTTCAGGAATTTTTGGTTGATACTCAAATTCACTATATTAACAGTGAGGAGACCATCCTTGTTCGTGGTGGTTTCTCAGGTGCCATAAAAGCTTCTGTGATGGGAAGAAGCGGGATGGGATACTTTTACATATTGCCACAAGCACTGAGCAAGCTCAAAGATAGAGAAGCCGAGTTGCTTAGTAAAAAAGAGGCGATTATTTTGCGGTATGCAAGAGAGTTTTCTTCCATACTTTCAAAGCATGAGAGCTTTTTAAGATTTATCAATAAGGAATTTGATCGATTTGATAACTATCAAGCTAGAGTCTTTTTTGCAAAAGCAAAAGATTATGAATTTATCTTGCCCGGGAAAAATGATAAGATACATCTTGAAAGCTTCAAACATCCGGCATTGGGTAATCCTAAGCCCGTTACTATAGATTTTAGTAAAAAGATTATGCTTATTACCGGTGTAAATGCCGGAGGAAAGACAATGTTGCTCAAATCGATACTGAGCAGTATCTACATGAGTAAATACCTTTTACCTTTTGCTTGTGATGCCATAAAGACAGAGATCGGGCATTTTAATGCCCTTGATGCTATCATTGATGATCCGCAAAACGTTAAAAATGATATTTCAACCTTTGCAGGTAGGATGAGTGAATTTGCCACACTTTTTGTGAAAAGAGATATGATTGTGGGGGTTGATGAGATTGAGCTTGGCACCGATAGCGATGAAGCTGCGAGTCTTTTTCGTGTCGTGCTTGAATCCCTCTTGGAGCGCAATATAAAATTTATCATTACGACACACCATAAAAGATTGGCATCTTTGATGGCTGCAAGGAGTGATGTGGAGCTTATTGCAGCGCTTTATGATGAAGAAAGAAGAGAGCCGACATATACATTTTTGCAAGGCAGTATCGGTAAAAGTTACGCTTTTGAGACGGCGAAAAGATACGGAATCCCTGAGTATATCGTTACAAAAGCGATAGAGGTACACGGTGAAGATAAGGAGCGTTTGGGAGAACTTATTGAGCGTTCAAGCACACTTGAGTTGCAAATGAGAGCGAAACTTGAAGAGCTTGAGCGCACTCAAGAGAAACTTGAGCAAAAAAATAATGCGCTCAATATACTTGAAGATCAGATAAAAGCTGAGCATAAAAGCGAGCTTGCAAAAATGGAAAAAATATATACCGAGGCACTTGGAAAAGTACAAGATGCTCTTAAAGTACAAGAGTCAAAAGAGGGCAGAAGAGCACTTAATGAAGCACATAAAATAAAACAAAAAGCTACAAAAGAGCAAAAAGAGACAAATCAAGAACCTCTCAATGTAGGCGATAGCATCAAATACAGATCCTATCGAGGTGAAATACTCTCTTTACAGTCAAAGAGTGCGACAATACTCGTAGAGGGGATGAAGATGAATGTTCCTTTGAACGAGCTCAAACGATCAATTTTGCCTAAAATTGATCAAAGCAAAGAAAGAAATATTAAAAAATCCAAAGTCAGTGTTGATAAAAACGGTGCAAATATTAGTATAAAACTTCTTGGAATGTTCGGTGATGAGGCAATAGAACGACTTGATCGTGCGATATCCGATGCACTTGTCAACGGAATCAGTGAGATTGAGGTTATTCATGGGGGTGGCAAAGGGATATTGGCAAAACTTGTCAAGGAGTATCTTTTGGAGCATCCGAAGATAAAGAATTTCTATAAGATGCAGGGGAATTTGGGTGTAACCATTGTAGAATTATAGCTAATTTTTAACTCTTATGGGTATAATATTTGCAGTTAACTATTAGGAGTTTTCGTGAGTGTAAAAGATGGCTTAAAATATGTGAAACAAGAGTTGAGCGGTGATGAGAAAGCTCTTGAGAGCGTTTTTAAATTGGAGCGTTTCTACAAGAAACACAAATATAAAATATTTGCTCTCTTAGCGCTTATCATAGTTGCCGTTCTTTTCAATATAATCGGCACACAGTTGAAGCAAAATAGGCTTGAAAAAGCGAATACGGCTTATATGCAGTTACAGCAAGACTCAAGTGATACGGCAGCACTTGAAGCACTCAAAGAGAATAATAAAGCTCTTTATGATCTCTTTGTTTACCGTAAAGCAAGTGCAGAGGGGGATACCAAAACACTTGAATCACTCAAGAGTTCTGAAAATAAATTGGTTGTCGATTTGAGTGTATATACTGAAGCAATGCTCAACAAGACACCTAAAGATTCGCTGATTTTTGCTGATTATTCAAAGTTGGCACAAGCGTATGAGTTGATGAAAAAGGGTGAAAATAAACAAGGTGCAGATATTTTAAGTACCATAGATGCCAAGTCGCCTGCAGCTATGATCGCTTTATTGATGAAGCACTCTATGATAAAGGGGGAAAAATGACAAGAAAGATACAAATTCTAGCCATTATGGCTATTGTGGCATTGATTTTTTTTGGATGCAGCTCAAAACAGTATTTTGAGCCTGAGAAGAGTTTTAGCGCTTCAGCGGCAACAAAAAGCGCATCTTTTAATATCGTTAGCGCAACAAGAGATGGCGCAACGCTTACACACGATCGATACATCGATAATTACGGGATAGGAAGTGTCTCTTTGGGTGAAGGGTATAGTTTTGTTAATTCGGATGCAAATTATATCTTAGCGAGTAATCAAGAGGGTAATCTCAGAGTCATCGATAGAGCAAGCGGGGAAGCTATATTGCTTGTAGCACTTCATACTCCAATTGTTTCTGCCGCAGTGCATGGCAATACGATTGTCTATCTTTTGCAAAACAATGTTTTTGGTGTATATGAGATAAAAGGCAACAAAAAAATTGCCGAGCATAGATCAGACTATGCATATGCAGTAGATTCTAGAATTGCAAATCCTATCTTTGTTGACGGACTTATAGTTGTGCCGACATTGGATGGGAAAATATTGATCTCAAGTATGCAAGATCCCAATATGACCAAAGTGATGTATATAAGTAGTGAGAGAGGTTTTAATAATCTTATCTTCTTGGATCGTATAGGAGATACATTGGTAGCTGCCACGCCTTCAAGACTTGTTTCACTTGGAAATAGCGGACCAAGTAGTTTTGATGCAGGCATTAGTGATGTTTCTGTCGATGACAACAGTGCATATATCTTCGAGAAAAACGGTGAGATCACGCATGTGGATGCATCGCTCAACTCTATTGCTCATATAAAGTTTAAATTTGCTAAATATGTTGCAGGCAAGGTCTTTGGCGATAAAGTGTACGCACTTGATTATAAGGGCTCATTGATCGTTTTAGATAAAGCGCTCACAACATATAAGATATACGATGTAGGCAGCGTGGATTCTCCTGTATTTATGTCGGATGGAAAATTATATAAAGACGGCAAGGTAATTGATCTTAGCTTATTAGGACTATGAGCGATATTGTCGTCGCTTTCGAGGAGTATCTGAGCGTTATTAAAGCATTAAATGCCGCTACTGTCTCCTCGTATATACAAGATATTACACAACTTGAACTTACTATTGCTCCTAAAAAACTTACAGATACAACAACAGATGATGTTTTAAAATTTTTAGCAACTTTTCAAAATAAAAGAACACTTAATAGAAAACTCTCTTCAATCAACACTTTTTTTAAATTTTGTCATGAGCATAAATTTAGTCACAATAGTGTTTCAATTCCAAGTGCTAAAGTTCCGAAAAATCTTCCAAAATATCTCTCAAGCGAAGAGATTCAAAAAGCACTTTTATTTATAGATCGCACGACACTTTTCGGGCTGAGAGATTATGCACTTATCCTTTTTTTATATGCGAGTGGATGCAGGATAAGCGAAGCACTTAATGTTCAAAGAGGCGATATCTCGGGAGAATGGCTTAAGATTCGGTTTGCAAAAGGTGAAAAAGAGCGCATAGTGCCACTTGCTGCAGTTGCGATTAGAGCGATAGAAGATTACCTTGCGCATCTTGATTTTTCCAGCAGTTATATTTGGCTCAATTACAGAGGAGAGAAGCTTAGTCGTATTAGTGCATTTAAGATTATCAAAAAATATCTCGGAATATCGCCACATGTGCTCAGGCACTCTTTTGCCTCAGCGCTCATCATAGGTGGCGCCGATCTTCGGGTTGTTCAAGAGCTCTTAGGGCATAGCTCTTTGGTAACAACGCAGATATATACGCATATACAAAAACAAAATCTCTCTCAAACACTCAATGATTACCATCCCATTAGGAGTTTTGTTTGAAAGATATAGTAGATTTTTTTAGCAAAAAAGGGATTATATTTAAGTCATTAAAAAAGATAGAGATGAAAGCACTCGGTACACGAAAAAAGATTGATGTTTATCTTGGTGTTGACATGAAGGGCTATTTTATTGATATAATGCATCTTGAGAAAAAGAGTAGAGTTTTGCTAAAAGAGGCGGGGGAGATAGATATACTTCATGCAAAACTTGAGACATACAACGGGAGTGTGATCAAAAATAAAGAGATTATCATAAAAGCTCCGCTGTGTGGAAAAGCAAAAAAATTTCTCGAATCAAAGCAATGGGGGGTTTGGCATATTGAGAGATAAAATATTGGTCGATATCGGCAATACGAGAGTACATTTGCTCCAAGGGGGAGAGATAATCCATATCTCAAAAGAGCGACTTTTTAGACAATACGGTGAACATAGGCTTTGCTATATCAATGTAAATCATACACTTGATGCAACGCTTGAAAGTAAAAGAAATTGGACGAATCTTGCTCAATTTTTATCAATAGAGGGTGAGTATGACACTATGGGGGTTGATCGTAAGGCAATATGTTTAAGTTATGAAAACGGCATATTTGTCGATGCAGGAAGTGCAATTACTGTTGATATTGTAAAAAAAGGACATTATATCGGTGGCTATATACTTCCGGGGATTAAAGAGTATCTTAAGGCATATCGATCGATCTCACCTGTACTTGAAGTAGAGATCAATAAAACATGTAATATATCAAAATTACCGAAAAAAACAAGTGAAGCCATAAGCTATGGTATAATCTCATCCATTATTAGTAGCATCAAAAAAGAGAGAATTGCCCATAAGTTACCGCTCTATCTCACGGGCGGTGATGGGGAATGGCTTGCATTATTTTTTAAAGAAGCAACTTATGATGAGGGGCTACTCTTTAAGGGGCTACAAAACGCGACAAAGGATAAGATATGTTAACTATTGCTCTTCCAAAGGGGCGCATTGCCGATGAGACTTTGGAGATATTTTCTAAAGTTTTTGGCGGGAAATTCGCATTTGAAAATAGAAAGTTGATCTTAGAAGATCACGGATTTTGTTTTTTAAATGTGAGAAGTCAAGATGTGCCTACCTATGTCGCTTACGGAGCTGCCGATATGGGAGTTGTCGGACTTGATGTTATTATGGAACAAAATCTTGATATCGTTGATCTTCTCAATATGCAGTTGGGTAAATGCAAAGTTGCGATAGGAATTAAAAACGAAGATGAACTCGATTGGAGTAGAGCCGATATTAAAGTAGCAACTAAAATGGTTAACATCACCAAAAATTATTTTGCCAAAAAAGCAGTAGGAGTAGAGGTTATTAAATTATACGGCTCCATAGAACTAGCACCGCTTATAGGTCTAGCCGATGCTATAGTTGATATCGTCGAAACAGGTGCAACGATGCGTGAAAACGGATTAAGAGTTGCAGAGGAGATTATGGAGTCTTCGGCACATTTAATAGCCAATAAAAATAGCTTCTATGCTAAAAAAAGTGAGATATTATCGCTGTGTGAAAGTATAAAAAAGTGTATTAAGTGAGTGTATGTCCCCTTGAAGGGGACATAGTTTATTTTATAAGATCGAATGGAGA
>JAFGVX010000018.1 GCA_016937775.1 Campylobacterales bacterium
CAGGTTGCGGTGAAGAGAAAGCAGATACTACAAGTGCTGCTGTAGAGCAAAGTACACCGGCTGTACAAGAAGAAGCTGCACCTGTGGTTACTGAAGAGGCTGTTGTTGAAGAGGCAGCTCCTGAAGCAAATGCAACCGAGGTTCCTACTGAAGCAAACGCAGCAGAAGAAGCTACTGTTCCTGCAGAAGAGGTTGCTGTTGAGGCTCCGGGGAAAGCGCTCTTTACAACATGTGCTGCATGTCATGGACCTGACGGCAAAACGCAGGCACTTGGTAAGGGTACCGTGATTGCAGGTCAGGCTAAAGCAGATTTGTTAGAGAAAATGCATGCATATAAAGCCGGCACAAGAGACATTACAGGCAATGGTATGCTTATGAAAGGTCAAATGGCTGCTTTGAGTGATACCGATATGGAAGCTTTGGCAGATTATATCTCTACACTCTAATACGCTTACCCCTCTTGGGGTAGTATGAATATACTTTCTTTTTTATCTATCTTATTTTTCAAATCTATTATATTTATGTCACAATTCTTTTCAATGTAGTTTATGCTTGGATCAGTTATTGCAATTGCATTAATCTCTTTGAGCGTACTGACTTGATTTGGTGATTGGTTATGCAAGGGAGTAAAACTTTTCCCATCAAAAAATCCGCATATTGCGCTATATTTTCCCGGTTTTACTTTGTAATTATTACTAAAAGTTGTTTTGATGATTTTATGATAGATATCTTTACTTCCTTGAAGTATTGCTATGATAGATGTAGCAAAAATTTCAAAATTTACCATAGCCGCAAGTGGATTTCCCGGCAATGAAATAATGATCGATCCATCTAAAACGGCAACAGAGGTTGGTTTTCCTGGTTTGATGTCGACTTTATTGAAAAGTATTTTTGCCCCGAGTTGCGTTAATGCCTGTTTTGTAAAATCTCTATCTCCCGTGCTTGCACCACCCGTAATAATAACAAGTTCACTCTTTTTAGCAGCCTTAACTATAGTGTTTTTTATAGCTTCAAGGTCATCACTTGTGCTTTGGTCCATAAAAGAACAACACCCCAAAGAGCGTATTTTTGCAAAGAACATCGGGGTATTTGAATTGTAAATTTCAAGTGGATCTATAGCTGTATCTTTGTAGTTTTTTAGCTCATTGCCGTTGCTGAGAACCGTGGCGTTGATTCTTTTAAAAACATCTATCTCGCTAATACCTTGAGAGGATAAAAGAGCAATTGTGTAGCTATTGATCATCTCTCCTCTTTTAAGGCATACAGTATCTACTTTGAGTTCCTCGCCTTTTTTTCGTATATTTGCGCCTTTTCTGACATCTGAAGGTAGCGTGACCGTCCCATTTTCTTCTAGTGTATTTTCCGTAGGAACGATAGCTTCAACACCTTGCGGGATAGGAGCGCCTGTCATTATTTTGATAATCTCTCCATCTTGAAGTGGCGCTATATTTTTATCGCCTGCAAAAAGTACACGCAAATATTTGCGTGTTGTGCCACAGTCTTGTATCCTGATGCCGTAACCATCCATAGCCGAGTGATCAAATTTTGGAAGATCAATTTTTGCTATGATGTCTTGAGCGCAGATTCTACCTTCTGCATCAATGATATCGATAGGTTCTTTTGTATCTATGGGTTTTATGGTGTCATATATTTTACGCAATGCTTCGTTAATCGATGTCACATGCCATCCTTGATTTTTTGTTTTGTCGATTATAGCAAAATAGAGTATAATCTTTTTTATTTAATAAAAAGAGAGCCTATTTATGATAGAAGAGATGACCACGTACCACACAATGACAATTCAAATGCTTTTAGTTGCTCTGATTTTTAATCTTTTAACATCACAATTTTCGCAAGAGCCGTTTTCAAAATTTGTTAGAATGGGTTATTTTCTCTTTTGGGCGTTAATTTCAATGGTTGTATTTGCAGGCATTGTTCTATTTTTTAGCGCATCGTCTTCTTGGGATATGCGCATTAGTGTAATGGTACTCGGAGTTATCGCTATAGGCATGATGGAATTTAAAAGAGTGCAGAGTAATGCGAAGCTTTGGCTAGAGGGTATACCGATAAAAAGAAATTCAGCGTTACTTATCTTAACAGAGATTATCATGGTAGCTATGATTAACATTTGGGCGAGTATGTAATGCAGTATATTTATCATGAAAATGCGGCGCAATCTTCACTTATTTTAAACGGGGATATGCACAGATATATTTTTAAAGTAAGACGTCATAAATTAGGTGAGATTATCGCACTTCGAGATTTTAAAAGTGAAGATATTTATCTTCATAAGATTGTGGCAATCGATAAAAAAGAGGCATGTCTCGAGCTTCAAAATACTCAAATAATGCCGATATATGCAAAAAAAGAGTTACATATCGGATGGTGTATCGTTGAGCCAAAAAACATAGAGAAAGTGTTGCCGATTCTCAACGAAGCAGGAGTGTCAAAAGTCACTTTTATTCAATGCAAACGAAGTCAGCAAAATTTTAAACTCGATCTAGAACGCTTAGAGCGAATACTCCTAAACTCATCACAACAGTGTGGAAGAAGTCGTATGATGGAATTTGGTGAGATAGGGAGTCTTCAAGAATTTATCACACTTTACCCTCAAAGTTATATACTTAATTTCTCACAAAACAACATTGAAGAGCATAAAGAGAGTATTGATACAATAGTTATTGGGTGTGAGGGTGGATTTATGAGTGATGAGATAGCACTTTTTGATATGCAAAAAGTAGTAGGCTTTGATACGCCACTCATCTTAAAAAGTGAAAGTGCTGTTTGTGCTGTAGCTTTTAAAATATTGCTTTGATGGTTGATTTCAAAAAATCTTAAACAATTTTGGGTATAATTTGCTCCTTAAAAGTTGTCTCTGAAATATTTAGAGTAGGTTGCAACGACCCCAAGAGTATTCTTGTGGAAGGATGCTTTAGCATCAGAGCAGGTTGGTTGCCTGTCATAAAATAAACTAAAAGGTACGAAAATGAAAAAAGAGATACATCCGGAATATATGGAAACAAAAGTAACTTGTGCATGCGGCAACAAGTTCGAGGTGCGATCAAATAAGCCTGAGCTAAGTATAGATATCTGCAATGAATGCCATCCGTTTTTTACGGGTTCTGAAAAGATAGTTGACGCAGCCGGACGCGTTGATAAATTTAAGAAAAAATACAACCTCGGTTAAATCTTTTCATTAAACTCTTGCTAAAGAGATTTTTAGCAAGAGACATTGAGATTTGACTTTGTCTTATCTCAAGGAGACTCTTACTATGCTAACACTTATTCCCACCCCTATAGGTAATCTCGAAGACATTACTTTGCGCGCAATGCGTCTTTTTGAAGAGGCTGAACTATTTTTGTGTGAAGATACTAGGGAGACAAAACATCTTTTACGCCTTTTGCAAGAGCGCTTTGGCATGCAAAAAATTGATGTAGAATTTCTCTCATTTCATGAGCATAACGGTACACAAAGGCTAATAGAGATAGATACAGTATTGAGAGAAAAAAACGTAATTTATGTAAGTGATGCAGGGATGCCCGCTATTTCCGATCCAGGGCAGCTACTTGTTGCATATTGTCAGAAAGAAGATATCGCTTATGATGTTTTACCGGGAGCCAATGCTGCATTGACGGCATATGTAGCAAGCGGGTTTGCAAGTGTTGCGTTTAATTTTTTTGGTTTTTTACCGCATAAAGGTGCGCAAAGAAAAGAAAAACTTACCTCTTTATTAAGTATGGATATTCCTACGATTTTGTATGAATCGCCCCATCGTTTGTTAAAATTGCTTGAAGAGTTGAGCGTTCTTGCACCTTCAAGAGAGCTTTTTTTAGCCAAGGAGCTTACAAAAAAATTTCAAAACTATTTTAGAGGTGATGCAAATAAGGCTTTTGAGCATTTTCAATCTCAAAACATCAGAGGCGAATGGGTTGTGATAATTGATGCGAAAAAAGAGAAGATAAATGTACTATATATGGAAGATATTGTAGATTTGGATATAGCGCCGAAAATAAAAGCAAAACTCATTGCAAAACTAAGTGGCAAGAGTATCAAAGAGTGCTATGATGCTATCATAACAAAAGAGAAATAATCTTTTTCAATCCACTTTTGATTATCAATTATACAGCTAAAAAAAGGTAAAATCTATCTCATGGTCGTTTACGGTAAACAAGTTTGCTTATATATTTTAAGCCATCACAAAAAGAGAGTAAAGAGCGTTTATATCGCTAAAAAAGGCATCTTGCCTCAAAGCCTGTTTGAAGAGTTTGGATCATGCATCAAATTTTTAGAAACAAAATGGGCAGACTCTATGAGTAAAGGTGGTAATCACCAAGGGTTACTTTTGGATGTTGATGATTTTGAACAAACAAGCTTCAATGATCTCAAGCAGAGTAATTTCTTGGTTATCTTGGACTCTTTGAGTGATGTCGGAAATATCGGAGCTATCACTAGAAGTGCATATGCTTTAGGAGCTGAAGGCATCATAGCAAGCGGTGTGAGAGGACTTAATTTTGCCGGAATTGCTAGAAGTAGCTCAGGAGCTTTATTTGATATGCCGTTTCTTATTGAACAAAATCCGCTGAGTTGTATCAATGAGTTGCAGCAACTCGGTTTTCAGCTCTATGGCGCGGCAATGGATGGCGACTCCGTAAAAGATATTAAATTTTCACAAAAGAGAGTTTTGGTTCTCGGCAGTGAAGGTGAAGGCATAACAAAAAGAGTGAAGGCGAAGATAGATCAGATGGTCTCGATACCGATGCAAAGAGAGTTTGATTCTCTCAATGTCAGCGCAGCGGCAGCAATTTTATTACACAGGATGAGCGATGAATCTTGAAAATCTATTAGAAGAAAATAGCATAGAGAGTATCAGTAAAAAGACCAATATATCAGTCGATAATTTAAAAAGACTTGTAGAGCATGATTTTTCCGATTTAAAGAAGGTTCAAGCATTAGGATTTTTATCTATACTCGAGCGAGATTATAAAGTGGATGTCGAAGCTCTTAAGCAAGAGTGCAGAGAGTTTTTTGGTGATCATAAAGAAGAAGAGTTAAGTATACCGCTGTATCAAGTGAAAGAAAAAAGTAAAAGTAAATGGTGGTTTTTTGTATTTTTATTTCTTTCACTTTCGGCTATACTCTTAATAATTGCGTATGATTATGTAAAATTGAATGGCAAAAACGGGAGTCAAATGTTTTTAACGCAAGAGATGGTTCTTGGTGAAGCCAATGCTTCAAAAAATATCCCGGAAGATATGGTTGCCAGTGGAACTATTTCTCAAAATGAACTTAAAGAGACCAAAGATGAAGATCTTGTTTTTGCAGACAATACTGCGCAAGATATAGCAGATGATGTCAATAGTTCCACAACTGTAGAGTTGCATGCCGCCATAATTCCAAAATATAAATTGTGGTTTGGTATTTATGATCTAAAAAGCGGTAAATCTTCACACAGAATCATCAAAGATGCATTCAAGTTTAATGCCGCTCATGATCTACTGATAGCAACAAGTACGGCAGGCTTTAGTACGGATGTTAATGGCGAGATTACGAATTATGAAGATTTTAAAGAGCACTATTTTATGCTTAAAGGTGGAAAGTTTAGCGAGATAAAAAGAGAAGAATTTTTAGAGTTAAATGGCCCCAAAAAATGGTAGAATTTTAGAAATATCCAAGGTAAGGAAAGAGAAGAATGTTTGATGAGATACAGTTTGATAAGATAAATAGATTGCCGAAATATATCTTTGCAGCCATTGGGGATTTGAAAATGGCAGCGCGTCGTGCCGGCGAGGATGTGATAGATTTTTCTATGGGTAACCCGGATGGTCCTGCCTTGCAACCGGTTGTTGAAAAACTTATTGAAACAGCAAAAAAACCACATACTCATGGGTATAGTGCGAGTAAAGGAGTCTATAAACTTCGCTTAGCTATGGCAAAATGGTATAAGAGGAAATATAGTGTAGATCTTGACCCAGAGACGGAAGTTGTCGCAACAATGGGAAGTAAAGAGGGGTATGTACATCTTATACAAGCGATTACAAATCCTGGAGATGTGGCGATCGTTCCTGATCCTACATACCCTATACACTCTTACGCTTTTGTACTTGCAGGTGGGAATGTTGAAAAGATGAAGCTTACTTTTAATGAAGAGAATTTTGAAGTTGATGAAGATAAATTTTTCGAAGATTTAGAACGAGCACTTAAAAATTCTGTACCAAAAGCTAAATATCTCGTGGTTAATTTTCCACATAATCCTTCAACTGCAACTGTAACAAAAGGATTTTATGAAAGACTTGTAGCACTTGCTAAGCAAGAGCGATTTTATGTTATTTCCGATATTGCATATGCAGATATCACATTTGATGGTTACAAGACACCTTCAATTCTTGAAGTTGAAGGTGCAAAAGATGTTGCCGTGGAGTCTTATACGCTCTCAAAAAGTTACAATATGGCAGGTTGGAGAGTAGGTTTTATCGTTGGCAATCAAAAACTCATAGGTGCGCTTCAAAAGTATAAAAGCTGGATTGATTATGGGATGTACACTCCTATCCAAGTGGCGGCAACTGTTGCACTCGATGATTATGGTTATTTAGTAGATGAACAGGTCATTCCAAAATATAAAGAGAGAAGAGATGTTATGATAGACGCTTTTGGTAAAGCAGGATGGCCTATGGCAAAACCAAATGCAAGTATGTTTATCTGGGCAAAAATCCCAGAGAAGTTGCGTCATTTAGGAAGTTTGGAGTTTTCAAAATTGCTTTTAACAGAAGCGAAAGTAGCTGTAAGCCCCGGTATTGGTTTTGGCGAATACGGTGATGAGTATGTGAGAATTGCACTTATAGAAAATGATAATCGCATACGACAAGCAGCAAGAAATATAAAGAAATTTTTGAGTGAATACAAAAGTGAAGGTTAAGAATATATGGTAAAAGTAGGCATACTAGGACTCGGTACGGTAGGCGGAAGTGTTGCGAAGATACTTCAAAAAAACAAAAAAATCATCGAAGCAAGAAGTGGAAAAAAGATAGTTGTTAAAGCCGGTGTTGCGCTTGAAGATAAAGATTTTGATTTCCCTGTGACAAAAGACCCTATGGATGTAATCAACGATCCCGAGATTGATATCATCGTGGAAGTAATGGGGGGCATTGATTTTCCATATAAACTTGTAAAGCAAGCACTCCTTAACGGTAAAGCCGTGGTGACAGCAAATAAAGCAATGCTTGCATACCATCGATATGAGCTTCAAGAGATAGCAGGAGATATTCCTCTTATGTATGAGGCAAGTACGGCGGGAGGTATCCCGATTATTGGTGCGTTACGAAACGGTTTGAGTGCAAATCATATTGAGTCGATTATGGGGATTATGAATGGAACATCAAATTTTATCTTGACAAAGATGATCCAAGAGGGTGCAGCGTATGAGGATGTGCTTAAGGAGGCACAAGAGCTTGGGTATGCAGAGGCTGATCCAACCTTTGATGTCGGTGGTTTTGATGCGTCGCATAAACTTTTGATATTGGCAAGTATCGCTTTTGGGATAGATGCAAAGCCCGAAGATATTCTTATAGAAGGCATAGAGGGTATCATGCAAACAGATGTTGAGTTTGCTAAAGATTTTGAGTATGTAATCAAACTTTTAGGTGTTGCAAAGAGAGTTAACGGTGGCGTTGAGCTTCGAGTGCATCCTGTGATGATACCTCAAAAAAGCATGATCGCAAAGGTTGACGGTGTGATGAATGCCGTGATGGTACAAGGAGATTGTGTCGGAGAGACACTCTATTATGGTGCAGGCGCGGGAGGAGATGCTACGGCAAGTGCCGTGATTGCAGATATCATCGATATTGTAAGAGGCAATACCAATCCTATGCTTGGCTATAAAAAATCTCTCGAGAGCGGTTTAAAATTGCTTTCAAAAGAGGAGATTACATCTCAATATTATCTAAGATTGAGCGTCGAAGATAAAAAGGGTGTGTTGGCGCAAATCACAAATCTTTTAAGTGATCTCGATATCTCCATAGAAGCGATGATGCAAAAACCCGATAGTGATCAAGATGAATATGTAGAGATTCTCTTTATTACTCATAAGTGCAAAGAGAGAAGCATTCAAGAGGCGATTGCTAAACTTGAGCAGCTAAGTGTTGTTAAGAATAAGATTGGTATGATAAGGATAGAGCAGTAAGTAATGCTTCTTGACTTATCATCTGTATCTATCGAAAACTATAAAAATAAGTCCCAAAAAACAAGAATTTTTACTGAAGAATGGGTTAACAAGTATATTTTTTGACCAAAACATACAGAATGAAAAAGATGAACTAGTTGGTGAGATTATTGAATATCTGATTAAAGATGAAGAAAGACATTTTTTAGAAAGTGGAAAGCCAGATAACCATATATATACTAAACTCATAAAACTTCAAAACTTTAGCTCATTATCTTCTGTACGCGTCCCACATCGCCACTAACTAGTCTTACTTTTATCCCGTGAGGATGAGTGGGGGAACTAGTCAAGATGTCCTTGACGATACCCTCTGTGAGTTTACCACTTCTTTGATCTGCTTTTAGTATGATAGCGACTTTGACGCCTGATGTTATAGAACTACGAGGTGGTGCCATTTGTGTATCCTTTTTATTAAGTTATTTCTCTTTTGTTTTTTGCGTTCCTTCTTTGTAGCTTTTGATGCAAATCTCCTCTTTTGGCAGTCGCATTACTTTTTTACCTTCCTTGGTGATACTCTCGACATATTTGGCAAAACTCATCGCATAGTCAAGATAGGTATCGACCCCCTTGCCTCGTTGTTGTTGCACTTCTTGAAAAGTAGTATAGCCGTCTCTGCCTTCAGCAATGTAGCTATTGACTACGATGACATACTCTTTTTTCATATCGAGTGGCATCCATTTTCCGCTTTTGCGATCTTTGATCTCGAGATTATAGACGCGCTCATTTTTGGTTCTGTTCATATCGATGTCGTATTTGAGAGCGTAAGCGTATGGGAAAGAACCGCTTGAGCCGTAGTTGTCATAAAAATTGATGAGCGCATCTTCGAGAACCTGTTTTATTTCTGCTCCCGATAGTGTTAACTCCACAAGTGTATTTGAAAATGGCAAGAGCGTATAGACTCCTTGGATAGTCATCTCTCCGCTTTTAAGACCCGAGCGAACACCGCCGGCATTTTGTATGCAGGCATCGGCTCTCAAGCTTGCATTATAAAAAGATGCGGCTATCACGGGGGCGAGTTCACTCCCTTGCGGAAGTGCCTTGCCATCATTGCCATCGTATGTTTTGCCCGGTATTCTAATGTGTCGCAAATCCTCTCCAATGTCGCCGACAACTTCGGCAGATTTGCTTTTGATTTGATCTTTATAGCTTGCTAATTTTTGGACGATGTTTTCATCTTCGCTGACGATATCCAAAGCGGCGCCATTTTTGAGTAGACCTTGCAGTACTTGTGTCTCTTCTTTGCTTATCGGCTTTTTCTCTCCCTTGGTATCTTTTGTGGTGATATGCTCTCCTGCTAAGAGGTGTGTTTTTCCGCCACAATTAGTGACATCTCCTTTGTCATCAAACGAGATATGCAGTTCACCTACAGCTTTTGTGTACTCCCAAGCTTGTACGATGCACATCTTTTTGCCGTCCGTTGTAGTGACCTTGGTGGGATATTCGCCAGATGAAGCAAGTCCAACGCTAGAGAAGTCTCCAAGTAGTGAGTGCGAGTCACCGCCTATGATGACATCAATTCCTTTGACTTTTTGTGCAAGTCTTTGGTCATTTTTGTATCCAAAATGGCTCAAGAGGATGATCTTGTCTATCCCTTTGGCTTGTAACTCATCCACATATTTTTGTGTTCTAACCATCTCATCATAAAAGCTGATATCTTTACCGGGGCGTGATGATGCCGATGTTTTTTGGGCAGTCTCTAAGCCTATGATGCCTACCTTTTGTCCGCCTATCTCTTTGATGATATAGGGTTTCCATTTGCCATCAAGCAGTGAGCCTTTGAGCGCATCTACATTTGAGCTGATGATGGGAAAAGTTGCTTTGTCTATAAAGTTTGAGAGCACTTTGTCACCCTCATCAAACTCATGGTTTCCAAGTGTAAAAGCATCAAAGCCTATCTCATTCATCAATATTACATCCGCCTCGCCTTTAAAGAGTGTAAAGTAGAGCGTACCGCTCATCGCATCACCTGCGTGCAGAACAAGTGTATTTTTGGATTTTCCTTTGAGTGCTTTTATCTCTGAAGCCACACGAGCCATGCCACCTACTTCGATCTCATATTTTTTACCCGCCACATCAAGCTCGAGAGACTCTGCGTCTAGATGTGAGTGTTGATCGTTGATGTGTAGGATATTGAGTTCAAAAGGTTCTTGTGCCGCAGATAAAAACTGCACACCACATATCAAAGCCAATCCTGCCAATAATCCGAAATGATTTTTTTGCATCTTTGCCACCTTGTGTTTTTATGTTCATATCATAGCGATTTAGATTGAAAAGATGGAACGAGCTACGATAATCGTTTCCTAAAACACAAAAAGGAGGAGATAGACACCTATGCCCGTAATTGCCGTGGCATTGATCCACAATATCGTCCGCTTTGCAAGTGCTTTGTGTTTCGTGGAATTTTCTAGGATGGTATTTGGATTTCTAAGTACAATCACAATCGTTTTGATCCAACTATAAAGCGTAATGAGTGCGATCAGGATATGGAAGATTAAAAAGTAAAATATAAAGCTGTGATTAAGCGAACTATCTTGTACAAACGTTTCAAATCCTCCACCCAATCTCACTCCATATTCAAAATAACCGACAACGATAACAGAGACTATAAAAAGTGTTAATTGCGCTAGTTTATGAGCCTTATAATGCCCCTTTTTTGCTAACATTACTGCTAGCGTGATGAGTAGTGGGAGGAGTGCTACGATGATAGTAACCGTATCCATAAAAAACGGCGCTCTTGTCCCTAAAAAACCCGCTTCAAACATATATTCCATGATGCCTCCTTTTTTGCATTATATCAGTAAAAAGAGATACTTTTAATCTCGCTAAACTCTTCGAGTGCCCATCTTGGACCCTCTTTGCCTATGCCTGAGAGTTTCACGCCACCATAGGGTTGTACATCAAAGCGGTGTGTCGGGATCTCATTGATCACGACTCCGCCTGCTTCGGCATCATCTATAAATCTTTGTGCAAGCGATAATTCTTGAGTGAAGATGCTAAATTGGAGTCCATAAGGCGAGTCATTGATCTTCTCTATCGCTTCTTCATAACTCTGCACTTTGATGAGACTGACGATGGGGGCAAAGACCTCTTCGCAGATGATGTTCATGTCATCCGTTACATCTGCCATGATAGTTGGAGGGAAAAAATCATCAACGAGACTGCCGCCACATATCGCTTTTGCTCCCTCACTTTGAGCTGATTCTACCCAAGAGAGTGCCCGTTTTTTAGCATCATCATTGATAAGTGGCCCCATAAATGTATCGTCATCATAGGGGTTACCCACTTTTAGCTTCATACTCTCTTTTGCTATGAGTGAGGCGAAATCGTCATAGATGTCTTGATGCACATAGATTCTTTGGAGTGATATACAGACTTGCCCGCTATTGTAAAATGCACCAAAGGCACACTTTTGCGCTGCTTTAGTTATATCGGCACTTTTATCAATGTAAGTTGCAGCATTGCCTCCAAGTTCAAGAGCCAATTTTTTGATGCCGGCATTTTTTGTGATAGCAGTACCTACTTGCACCGAACCTGTAAAGCTAATCACTCTTGGTATTGGGCTACTTACAAGTGCTGAGCCTACATCGGCATCACCGTAAACGACGCTTAATGCATCAGGGATGGCATAAGGAGAGTTGATAAAAAGTTCAGCAAGCATACTTGCACAACCCGATGCTTCGGGTGTTGGTTTGAGTACAACAGCACATCCTGCGCCAAGTGCAGGCGCTATTTTGTGAGTTATAAGATTAAGTGGAAAGTTAAATGGCGTAATGCACACAGCGACGCCTGCGGGAACTCTTTTGTAAAAAGAGAGGGTTTTTTTCCCACTTGGCATGATATCGCTTGGTATCGTCTCACCGCCAAGATTTGCCAAAGCCATCGCAGTAAGTTTTATGGTCTCAGCACATCTGCTTGCTTCGATTCTAGAAAAACTTATGGGCTTGGCAACTTCATGTGTGATCATCTGTGCGAACTCTTCTTTACGCTCCATAAGTTTACTAGCTACATCTTCGAGCCAAGCGATTCTTTGATGTAGTGGCGTATCCTTGGCACCCTTAAAGGCATCTTGTGCGACCAATAGAGCTTCTTTTGCATCCTCTATGGTGCATTCAGGCACCAAAGAAACAGTCTTTTGATTGAATGGATTTCTTCTCTTTTTGTAATCTTTCTTCTCTTTAATGAGCGAGCCTAAAAAAAGTTTTGCTTTAAGTGGTAAAACCAAAATATCCTCCAATTTTTAAAAAATTAAAATCAAATATGTTTTATAACCTTAAATGGTATATAATGGGATTTATTATAACGAAGCTAGGGCTTAAAAAGAGTTGAAGCCTTAATCCCATTATGATATAATCACACAAATTTAGTAATAGTTGGAGATATCTAAATGAACGAAGCAAAATATATTTGGATGGATGGCAAGCTTATAGATTGGAAAGATGCCAAAGTACATATCCTTACACATACGGTACACTATGGAAATGCCGTTTTTGAAGGAACAAGAGCCTATCAAACCGAAGAGGGTCTAGCTATTTTTAGACTTGAAGATCATTGTAAAAGACTTTATAATTCTGCAAAGATTGTTGCGATTAAACCAAATATCGCGTACGATACTCTCAAAGAGGCGCATTTAGAAGTTCTAAGAAGTAATGATTTTACCGGTAATGTTTATATAAGACCTATCATATTTTTAGGATATGGACAGATGGGGGTACACCATGTTAAAGCTCCTGTTCAAACTGCGGTTGCTGCATGGGAGTGGGGCGCTTATCTTGGCGAAGAGGGTCTTGAAAAAGGCATCAAGGTATGCACTTCCTCAATCACGCGAAACCCAAATCGCTCAACTTTTGGTAAAGCTAAAGCGGCAGCCAATTATCTTAATAGCCAAATGGCAAAGTATGAGGCAATTGAAAGTGGTTTTGGGGAGGCGTTGATGCTTGATGAGAACGGTTTTGCAGCCGAAGGAACGGGAGAGTGTATATTTATCGTTAGAGACGGTGTATTGGTTACACCGCCTAATGATAACTCTTTGGAGTCGATCACGCAAGCAACTGTCTTAGAGCTTGCACGCGATGCAGGTATCCCTATACAACGCAGAAACATCACGCGAGATGAGATATATATCTGCGATGAAGCCTTTTTTACGGGTACGGCAGCAGAGGTTACGCCTATCAACTCACTTGATCATAGAGTTGTTGGAAATGGAGCAAGAGGTTCCATAACACAACAGCTTCAAAGTGCGTATTTTGATGTCGTTTTCGGTCGAAATCCAAAATATAAACACTATCTTACATACGTATAAGGAGAATATATGCCAGCAGATATGAATGATTATTTCAAAAAGAAAAAGCCTGCATCTAATAACAGCAATACAAGTAATTCGGGTGGAGAGAATGATAGGGGGGGTATTTTTAGTATGCCTCCCATAGGAGGTTCTCCAAAGATACTTCAAGGGATTATCGTAGTAGTAGTCTTGATATTTTTATTTTTTATTTTAAAGCCGTTTACTATCATTAACTCAGGCGAGGTGGGAATCAAAGTAAGAACAGGGAAGTTTGATGCCACACCATTAAATCCGGGATTGCATTTTTACATCCCTGTGTTTGAGAGAATCTTGCCTGTCAATACTCGTATAAGACTTATCGTCTATAGTAATTTAGAGAGAGACACTGTTGGTGATGATTATGCAAAAAGTTCACTCAGTAATGAGACTTTTGAAGGTGGGCTCAAGAAAAATCCATCAATTCAAGTACTTGATAAAAGAGGGCTTACTGTCAATATCGATATAGCGGTTCAGTATCAGCTTCGAGCAGAAAGTGCCGCACTTACCATAGAGAAGTGGGGATCTAGTTGGGAAGAGAAGATTATCAATTCGCAAGTGAGAGAAGTAGTTCGTGATGTTGTGGGACAATATACCGCGGAACAACTTCCTGAGATGAGAAATGAGATAGCAGCAGCTATTACCACGAAGATATCACAAAAGATTACTTCTCTTGAGGGGAGTCCTGTTTTGCTTTCAAGTGTAGAGCTTCGAAATATTGATTTACCACAGAAGATTAAAGATCAGATAGAGCGAGTACAAATAGCAAAGCAAGAGGTGACGATAGCCGAGCAGCAAAAAGAACAAGCAAAACAAGAGGCACTTAAAAAAGCTGAAATTGCTAAAGGTGAGGCTGAAAGAAATCGTATAGAGGCACAAGGACAAGCCGATAAGATACGGATTGAAGCTGAAGAGCAAGCAAAAGCAAATATTTTGATATCTCAATCGCTCTCCGATAAACTTTTACAACTTGAGCAGATTAAAACACAAGCAAAATTCAATGAGGCACTCAAAGAAAATAGAGATGCGCAGATATTTTTAACTCCCGGCGGTGCCGTGCCAAATATTTGGGTTGATACCAAAGATAAAAAACGCTCAACAGTGGGCAATAATTAGATGATAAAAAGCATTGACTGGAAAAAAAATGAGCTTATACCGGCTATTGTGCAAGATGCAAAAAGCGATGAGGTGCTTATGCTTGCCTATATGAACAAAAAAGCGTTGAATCTGAGCATGCAAAGCGGGTATGCGCATTATTTTAGCAGAAGCCGTCAGCGTATTTGGAAAAAAGGCGAGAG
>JAFGVX010000100.1 GCA_016937775.1 Campylobacterales bacterium
GAAGCAAGCAGACTCGGGCTTGAAGTCGTTGCTGTCGATAGATATGAAAATGCCCCCGCGCACCTTGTAGCCAATCGTAGCTATGTTATAGATATGAAAAGTAAAGAGGCGCTCCTTGAAGTAATCGAGCAAGAGAAACCCTCATTTATCCTTCCTGAAGTGGAGGCGATTAACATCGAAGCACTTTTTGAAGCAGAAGCAAGAGGCTATCATGTAATCCCCAATGCTGAAGCAGTCAATAAAACAATGAATAGAAAAAATATCAGAGTCTTTGCCTCTGAAGATCTTGGACTTAAAACAAGTGGCTACCAATTTGTAAAAAGTTTGGATGAGCTTCGAGTAGCTGCTGATGCACTTGGTTACCCTTGCGTTATCAAGCCTGTCATGAGTAGCTCAGGACATGGACAAAGTATCGCAAAAACTCCTGATGATATAGAGCGTTCATGGGAGATAGCCAAAGAAGCGAGAGGCGATGCAAGCGAACTCATCGTTGAGGAGTTTATCCCCTTTGATTATGAGATAACTCTACTAACGGCTAGAACAGAAACCGAAACCGTTTTTTGTAAGCCAATAGGTCATGTACAAAAAGATGGTGACTATATACTCTCTTGGCAACCAATGGCTATGAGTAATGAGGCACTTAAAAAAGCTCAGACAATAGCAAAAGCTGTAACTGATGGTTTGGGTGGCAGAGGGATATTTGGTGTTGAATTTTTTGTCAAAGATAACGAAGTTTACTTCTCTGAATTATCTCCTCGTCCACATGATACAGGTATGGTTACGCTTATCACGCAAAGCCAAAGCGAATTTGCACTGCATGTGCGTGCCGTACTTGGTTTGCCACTTGATTTTACCTTTTACGGCAGTGGAGCAAGTGGCGCTTATAAAGCAAAAAGTGAAAGCCACAATCCAACTTTAGATATACCTAATGATGCTTTTAGTAATGATAGTTTTGTGAGAGTTTTTGGCAAACCTGAATCTCATATTGGTAGAAGAATGGCAGTGTCTCTTGTATTTGGAGAAGTAGAATATGCAAAGAAAAGAGCGCTTGAGATTGTCGATAATATAAGTGATAGATAGCTTTAGTAAGTCGTAATTTGTTATTGGTAATTAGTGTTAAGTATTAGAATTTACTCGCTCATTCTAAACTCATTTGTCCTCAGGCAAATAAATTCTGAATGACAAAATACCTTAATGCTACTCGCTTAACACTTAACGCTATATCTATAAACTCTTATGCTACAATTCTCATATGAAAACCATAACCTACCTTCATAAAAAAATCACCCCTTCAAAGATCATCTGTGTAGGGAGAAACTACACCGAACATATCCAAGAACTTGGCAATGAGACACCTGAGGAGGCGGTACTCTTTTGCAAACCAAACTCAGCGATATCAGATACGCTCTATTTCATACAAGAAGATTGTAGATTTGAGGGCGAGATATGTTTCTTGATTGAAGATAAAAAATTAGCCGCCGTTGGTTTTGGATTTGATCTTACTAAAGCAAAAACGCAAGAGTATCTCAAATCAAAAGGGCTCCCGTGGGAGCGTGCGAAAGCCTTTAACAACTCCGCCGTTTTGAGCGATTTTGTTCCGCTCAAAGGTGACATCACAACGCTTGAGATGAAGCTTTATCTCAATGATACTTTGCAACAACATGCTCACTACGAACTTATGATCCATAAACCTGATGCTCTCCTTCAAGAGATACAAAGCTTTATGAGCCTAGAAGATGGAGATATCATCATGAACGGCACCCCAAAAGGGGTCGCGACCTATAAGAGCGGGGATCTGTTTAGAGCTGAGGTGTATTTGGAAAATAAATTAATCATCGAGGAAATTTTTGTTGTGCAATAAACGATATATATATGTTGCGCTCTCGAAAGCATAGATATGGCTACTTTACAAAGATGCTCGCATAACAATTATCTGATGGATTGCTTCTTCACTTTGTTCATCGCAATGACAATTATTTCGTCACCCTGAACTTGTTTCAGGGTCTAAAATATACATTCTGATGAAATCTCGCAGGGCTTTAGTCCGAGGACAAACAAGTTCAGAATAACAGAACTCTTGCCCCGTAATAGCCAATCAGATAGCTCTTGGATCGACGATTTTCCCTGCAATTGCACTTGCTGCTGCAACAGCAGAATTGGCAAGATATATCTCGCTCGTTCTTGAGCCCATGCGACCCACAAAGTTTCTATTGGTCGTAGCAACACAACGCTCGCCATCACCAAGTATCCCCATATAACCACCAAGACATGCGCCACAAGTCGGATTGCTCACAACAGCGCCTGCTTCAATGAGTATGTCAATGAGTCCTTCTTTCTCTGCTTGCATAAATATCTTTTGCGTTGCAGGTGTGACGATCATGCGCGTATGCTTAGCTACTCTTTTGCCTTTCATGATGGAAGCCGCTATGCGCAAATCTTCTAATCTTCCATTAGTGCAACTTCCTATCATCACTTGATCTATTTTTATATCATCAGCAACCGCTTGCTCAATCGGTTTCCCATTTGAAGGTAAGAATGGATAGGCAATTACAGGAGAGAGTTTAGAGATATCTATCGTGATAGTCTCCACATAAGTAGCATCACTATCAGAGTGATAAATCTTTGGCTCATCTCTTAAGCCTCCATTTGCTACACGCCTCTCTTCAAGATAAGCCAATGTTACATCATCAACGGCTATGATGCCCGATTTTGCACCCGCCTCAATCCCCATATTACAGATGGAAAATCTATCATCCATACTCAAATGCGCTATACCATCACCTACAAATTCTAACGCTTTATATAAAGCTCCGTCCACACCGATTTGTCTGATAACTTCTAAGATGATATCTTTACCGTAAATATGTTTTGCCGGTTTGCCGATAAGCTCTACCTTGATAGACTCCGGCACTTTGAACCAATTGCCTCCCGTGATCATACCAAATGCCAAATCGGTACTACCCATACCCGTACTAAATGCTCCAAGCGCACCGTGTGTACAAGTATGACTATCGGCTCCTATGATAACATCTCCGGGAATCACAAGCCCCTTTTCAGGTAAAAGCGCGTGCTCTATACCCATATCTTTCTCATCAAAAAAATACTTCAAGTCATGCTTTGCGGCAAAATCTCTACTAATCTTTGCTTGATTGGCAGAAGCGATATCCTTTGCGGGGATATAGTGATCCATTACAATGCAAAAGTTCTCAGGGCGTGCTAGATTTTTCGCACCGCTTTGCTCAAAAGCTCGGATAGAAATCGGTGTTGTGATATCGTTTCCGATAATCATATCTATAGCAATACGAACGATTTCTCCTGCTTTGACTTCGCGATTGGCATGCGCTGAAAATATCTTTTCTGTAATGGTTAATCCCATAAAAGTTTCCTTATTAAAAATTGGGGAATTATACCATAATATGGTAAAATACCGCCTAATCCAAGGAGTGAGCGTGACATATAGCGAACTAATCTTATTGCAAAAATACCTCAGCCAATATACAATTATCCAGAAAGCAAAACGCATAGGTGAAAATACTATTTTGTTGCGATTTGACCGCGGATATGAGTTTGGTTTTATGATGACTAGAGGTGAAAGTACGGTCTACAGAAGCACACAAAAACCCTTTTTGCAAAACTATAATGCTCCCTTTGATAATGCACTTGAGTCACTTATAACACACTCCGAGATTCGCTCCATCGAGATCATCGCAAATGATAGAGTATTACGGTTTAATCTTGAGAGTAAAAGCAGCTATAAATCAAAAAATATTGCACTCCAATTTGAATTTACAGGACGCCATACAAATGTGATACTGCTCGATGAAAATGAGCAGATCATCGAAGCACTCCGCCATATCGATGCTTCAAAATCATTTAGAATCGTACGTCCGGGGGTCACACTACTTCCACTCAAACAAAGAGAGCAAAAAGAGACACAGAATGATCATGATATAGAAAAAATACTCGATCAAAACTACCGCAATCTCACTCAAAAAAAGATAGATACCACAAAACAAACACTCAATACCAATATTGACAAAAAACTTAAAAAGATAGAAAAACATCTATATGCCTTGCCGAATGAAGAGGCACTCCAAGAAGAAGCAAAACGCTATGCACTCTATGGTGAACTTGTTTTAGCTCATCTTCATATGATAAAACCTTACGATAAAAACTTATTTACATTAGATTACGATGGCAATGAGATGATGATAGAGCTTCCAAGCGATACACCTAAAAACAGAATGCCCGATCACTTCTTTATGCTTTCAAAAAAGAGAAAAAATAGAGCCAAACATATCCATATCGAAAAAGAGAATCTCACTGCAAAAATCAGTTTTTTAAAGAAGCTTAAAATGATGATAGAAGATGCAAAAGATATGGAGTCACTCTCAGCATTCATTCCTCAAAAAACAACATTGAAAAAAACAAAGAACAAAAATGAAGAAGGAGAGGTATTTTGGATACAAAACTACAAAGTGCTTATCGGCAAAAACCAAAATGAAAACAAAAAACTTCTCTCGCTTGCTAAAGCAAATGATATTTGGATGCATATCCAAGGTATCCCCTCCGCGCATGTCATCATCAAAACAGACAAACAATCTATCCCGAATGAAGTTTTAATACAATCTGCGAAACTTTGTGTTGATTTTTCAACAAAAAATGCCGGCGAGTATATCGTCGATTACACTAAAAGAAAATTTGTCAAACCTCAAGAAGGCTCAAATGTTTTCTATACAAATTATGAAAGCATTCTTATCACAAAAGCGGGAGCTGAAATCAGAAGTTGAGCCGTTTTGTGCTATAATTTAAACAATTTTTATTTAAGCGTTGAAAAGCTAAAGGGAACTATATGAAACAACTTTTTACAGAATATCAAGAGCGATGGTTTACAGCCATTGGACTGCTTGCTATCATAGGAATCATTGGGTGGATCGATAATTTCACACTAATGTGGGCTTTTTTAGGCGTTGTTTATATGTTTGCATTTTACGAATCAATGCAGCTTTTTAAGATTAAGGCTCCCTCGGCATATGTTTGGGCGGCAGTGATATGGATATGTGCTTACTTCTACCCCAATCCCGATGATCTCTTTTTTCTAATCGCAATCATATTTGCAGCATCTTTAGCTTACTTTCACAATTTTGACAAAAAGTTAATCTTGCCGTTTTTATACCCTGTGAGCGCAATTCTTTTTTTCTTGACACTCTATTTAGACTTTGGAATCGATGCGATGTTTTGGCTACTAATCACGGTAGCACTCACTGATGCAGGAGCATTTTTTATCGGGAAAATATTTGGCAAGACTAAATTTAGTGATACCTCTCCTAATAAAACTTTAGAGGGTGTTATAGGGGGAGTTTTTATAGCTACTATCGTCGGTACTGCTATCGGACTTTTTATCGGATACTACTCATTTATCGTTGCTCTGCTTGTAACATTTTTTACTTCGCTTGCGGCAATATTCGGCGATCTTTTTGAAAGCTACCTCAAAAGAGTAGCAGGCGTAAAAGATAGCGGAGATCTTCTTCCCGGTCATGGGGGCATCTTAGATAGAATAGACGGATATCTCTTTGGTGCCGTTATTATGATACTTGCACTTCGATCTCTTGTTCTTATATGATAGCACTCCTTGGCTCAACAGGTTCTATCGGGGTAAACACACTTAAAATCGCCTCTAGATTCGGTATAGCGATTGAAGCACTGAGTGCGGGTGATAACATCGCACTGCTCAATAAACAAATAGCATATTTTCATCCAAAATATGTGGCGATCAAAAATAAACACGATAAACCAAAAATCAAACACGATAAAGTATTTTACGGCAATGAAGGCATCTTGGAGATGTTAGAGCTTTGCAAGAGTGAAACAATCGTCAATGCTCTTGTAGGCTATGCCGGACTTGCTCCTACTGTTCGCTCGCAAGAACTTGGCAAAAAGATAGCCCTTGCAAACAAGGAATCACTTGTTGTTGCGGGTTCTTTGATAGACACAACACACATAACTCCTATAGATAGTGAACATTTCGGACTTTGGTATCTACAAAACAAAAGAACATTTAATAAACTTTACATTACTGCTAGCGGTGGTGCTCTAAGAGATTGGGAAATTAATACCATGGCAAAAGCGACCTTCAAAGAAGCACTTAACCATCCCAACTGGTCCATGGGTAACAAAATTACAATCGATAGTGCAACAATGACCAATAAGCTTTTTGAACTCTTAGAAGCAAAGTGGCTTTTTGATACTGATAAAATAGACGCACTCATAGAAAAAAGATCAATCATCCACGCACTCATAGAATTTAAAGACGGTTCAACTACGGCACACTTAGCGGATGTGGACATGCAACTTCCTATCGCATTTGCACTCAATCAAAAGCTTGATGAGGCGATACTCCCGCCTATCAATCTAGCAAAACTTGGCGCGATAGAGTTTCAAGAGATACGGAGTGATCGCTACCCGATCTGGCAGATCAAAGATCATTTGCTAACACATCCTCATTTAGGTGTCATTATCAATGCTGCCAATGAAGAAGCTATTTTAAAATTTAAAAATGAGCAGTGTAGTTTTTTTGGAATGAGTGATATCGTACTAGATGCCTACAAAAAATTTGACTCTTTTCAAGTAGCTACCTTGGATGAAATTATAGCCGTAGATAAAGAGGTAAGAGCCTATGTCAACACCTAAAACGCTCTTATTGCACGGGTGGGGAGGAAGCGATTATCCGCACTGGCAGTCATGGCTAGCGGGGAAATTGGCAAATGAGTATGGCACTATCTCTTTTCCGCTACTTGATAATCCACACTATCCCTCACGTAATAGATGGCTTAAACTAGCAAAAAAAAGTCTTGAAGATTTTAAGCCCGAAACCGTAGTATGCCACTCACTTGGGTGCACGCTTTGGTTTTGGCTTACCCATGAAAAACTAGATACCATAAAACACCTTATCCTTGTTGCACCGCCAAGCATAGATACTACTATCGATACTATTAGCACTTTTTTTCCACTCACCCTACCCAAAACTCTTTATGCGCAAAAGATTGATTTTATTGTTTCAGATGATGACCCCTATATTGACATCAAAGAAGCTCAAGAGATGAGTGAAAAATATAATGCAAATCTCATCACGCTAAAAAATGCAGGGCACATCAATACCGAGAGCAGTTTTGGGGAATGGTCGCAGATGCTCAATCTTGTAAAATACAAGGAGTATTTTTGATACTAAGCATTGAAAGCAGCTGCGATGACAGCTCTGTTGCAGTTACACAAATTGCAACGAAGAAAATACTTTTTTATAGAAAGATATCGCAAGAGAGCGAGCATGCAAAGTACGGTGGTGTTGTCCCTGAGCTTGCCTCTAGACTTCATGCAGTAACACTTCCAAAGATTCTAGAAGAAGCAAAGGAATATTTCGATTCACTCAAAGCCATTGCTGTGACCAATGAACCAGGTCTTGGTGTAACGCTTATGGAGGGAGTTGCCATGGCAAAGAGCTTGGCAAGCATGCTTGAGCTTAAACTCATCGCAGTAAACCACCTTAAAGCACACATCTATTCACTTTTCATAGAAAAAGAGTCTTTTTTCCCTTTTTTAGCACTGCTTGTTTCAGGCGGTCATACGATGATCCTGCGCGTTGAGAGTTATGAGAAGATAGCCATACTAACAACTACGATGGATGATAGCATCGGTGAGAGCTATGATAAATGTGCTAAGATGATGGAGCTAGGATACCCGGGAGGCCCAATCATAGAAGCATTAGCGATAGAGGGGGATAGAGATCGTTTTGATTTCCCTATCCCTCTTATCAACTCACCACTTATCGCATTTTCTCTCTCTGGGCTTAAAAATGCTGTGCGATTGCAAATAGAAGCACTTGGTGGTACCTCAAATCTCACCATACAAGACAAAAAAGATATAGCCGCATCTTTTCAAAAGACAATCATCGCACATCTCATACATAAAAGCAAAAAGATATTTGAGCATGAACACATAAAAGATTTTGCAATAGTTGGTGGCGTAGCTGCCAATAAATCCATTAGTAATGCCTTTGAAATACTTTGCAAAAAACATAAAAAAATACTCCATAAGGTTGCACTTCAATACTGTTCAGATAATGCTGCAATGGTAGGAAGATATGCACTGGATGCGTACGCTAAAAAAGATTTTTGCGAAATTTCCGATATTGAAAGTATTGTAAGCAAAAAAGATAAAAACAGAAAGCTTTTATAGACTCCAATGCAAGCCCTTAGTAAGCTCTTTTCAGATAAAATATATACTATTTACATAACCAAAAACGGAGTTAGAAATGGCAAATTACGGCGCTAGTAATATCAAAGTTCTCAAAGGGTTAGAAGCAGTCAGAAAAAGACCGGGAATGTATATTGGGGATACATCCACAAAAGGTCTTCATCACCTGATATATGAGGTTGTTGATAACTCTATAGATGAATCTATGGCCGGCTATTGTGACACAATCAAGATAACACTCACCAAGGAAGGCTCGGCGATCATAGAAGATAACGGTCGTGGTATCCCTGTAAGCGAACATCCAACCGAAAAAATATCAGCAGCTACTGTTGTTTTAACCGTACTACATGCCGGCGGTAAATTCGACAAGGACACTTATAAAGTATCAGGAGGTCTCCATGGGGTTGGAGTCTCTGTTGTTAATGCACTCTCAAGCGATTTAAAGATGACAATTCAAAGAGAGGGAAGCATCTTTGAGCAATCCTTTAAAGAGGGTATCCCTCAAGATGATCTTGTTCAAATAGGTAAAAGTAAAAAAACAGGAACAAAGATAGAATTTTGGCCGGATGCTACCATCTTTAAAGAAGGTGTAATATTTGATGCAAACGTTATCAAAAAAAGATTTAAAGAGCTTGCGTATCTGAATCCTAAAATCACAATTGAATTCAAAGATGAAAGAGACGGTTCTGCCGAGAAATTCCACTTTGAAGGAGGAATTAAACAATTCGTAGAAGATATGAACGCAAACAATCCTCTCTCAAGTGCTCAATTTTTTCAAGGCAAAGATGAAGATATAGAGATAGATATCGCCATCATGTACGCCGATAGTGATCACGATCAATTTATCTCATTTGTAAACAATATCAAAACTCCCGATGGCGGTACGCATGAAGCAGGTTTTAGAGCAGGACTTACAAGATCACTCTCAAGCTATATAGAAAAAAATGCGAATGCAAAAGAGAAAAATACAAAAATTACCGGTGAAGATACAGCTGAAGGTTTAGTTGCTATTGTTTCTGTTCGAGTCCCTGAGCCACAATTTGAAGGGCAAACTAAAGGAAAATTGGGTTCAAGTTACGTTAGACCGCTTGTACAAAAATTCTTCTCTGCCAATTTCAATAGATACCTAGAAGAGTGTCCGCTTGAAGCTAAAGAGATTATGAACCATGTTTTATTGGCGGCAAGAGGAAGAGATGCGGCAAAGAGAGCAAAAGACTTAGTAAAAAGAAAAGATTCTATGAGCATTGGAACACTTCCGGGAAAACTTGCCGATTGCCAAAGCAAAGTGCCCGAAGAGTGTGAACTCTATCTCGTCGAAGGTGACTCTGCGGGCGGTTCTGCAAAACAAGGAAGAGATAGAGTATTTCAAGCTATCTTGCCACTTAAAGGAAAGATTCTTAATGTTGAGAAAGCAAGACTCGAAAAAGTGTTGCAATCTGATGAGATAAAAAATATGATCACTGCTCTTGGATGTGGGATCGGTGATGAGTTTAACGAAGATAAATTGCGTTATCACAAGATCATCATCATGACCGATGCTGATGTGGATGGGAGTCATATCCAGACACTACTTATGACCTTCTTCTTTAGATTCTTGCGTCCTGTTATAGAAAACGGTTATCTCTATCTTGCGCAACCGCCACTTTATAGATATAAAAAAGGAAAGAATGAGACTTACATCAAAGATGAAAAAACGCTCAATCATTTCTTGATAGAAAATGGAATTTCAGAGTATGAGTCCGAGACTATGGGGAAAAATGACCTTATCGATCTTTTTAAATGGGTTACACACTATAAAATGACACTCAAAGAGATAGAGAAGAGATATGCGCTTCCTGAGCTTATCCGTCACCTCATAGAAAATCCTGACAAAATAGGGACAGACAACAAAGAGCTCTTTGCGACTATCGAAGCTTATCTTGAAAAACTAGGCTACAATATACTCAATAAAAAAATAGATGCCGAAACAATCCATCTTTTTGTACAGACAAATGACGGACTAGAAGAATTATTCATCAATGATGAACTTTTCTCAAATCCACATTATAATGAAGCAATTCATATATATAAAAAGATAAAAAATCACATCACGGATGAGTTTAAAGATATTGACCTGCTTGTTGAACTTGCAAAGATAGAAGCTGCAGGAAAAAAAGGTGCTTACATTCAAAGATATAAAGGTCTCGGTGAGATGAACCCAAGTCAACTTTGGGAGACAACAATGACACCAGAAAACAGAGTTCTACTTCAAGTAAAAATCGATGACTTTGAAACAGCAAGTGATGTATTTACACTCTTTATGGGCGACGAAGTCGAACCGAGAAGAAACTATATCGAAACACATGCAAAAGATGTAAAACACCTGGATGTCTAGTATGAAATACGGCGAAAAAGAGATCATTGAATTTGATATAGGCAAAGATGAGAACTATTGGACCAATGAACATCCTAAAAATTATACGATCTCTATCGAACTTCCTGAATTTATGTGCAAATGCCCTCGTTCGGGATATCCTGATTTTGCAACTATCTATCTTGAGTATCGACCCGATAAAAAGGTGATAGAGCTTAAAGCATTAAAACTCTACATCAATAGCTTTATGGACAGATATATTTCTCATGAAAATACAGCTAACGAGATTTATGACACACTCAAAAAATATCTTGAACCTAAATGGATAAAGATAGTGGCTGATTTCAATCCAAGAGGCAATGTCCATACCGTTATAACAATCGATAGCGACCAAACACATTAAAATATATTTCAAAAAGTCATATTTTTAACATCTTTTCATAAAATTTGGTACTATCTTTTTATGAATACACAAGAAAAAATAATCAGACTAGATCAAATCATATCGAGAATCAAACTCACAATGCAGAAAGAAACAAAGAGTAAAAGAGTGTACGATAAAGATATCGCGCTATTACTTGGTCTTGAACCACAATATTTTGCCGTCATTAAAAAAAGGGGGAAAATACCCTATAAAGAGTTGGCTCAATTTTGTTTTGATAATGAGATAGATTTAAAGTGGATGCTTTTTGGAAAGACTTCAAGGAATATTATCCTTGAAGCTAGCCTTAAGGGCTTGAAGTCTTAAATTATTTTGTATATTAGCCGTTTCTCTTTGTGATAATCTCTTTGGCTACATTTGTAGGTACTTCTTCGTAGTGATCAAACTCCATAGAATATGTTGCACGACCTTGCGTCATCGATCTTAGATCGGTTGAATATCCAAACATTTCACCAAGTGGAACAAACGCATCTACAATCTTATTGCCACTTCGCTCATTCATACCGTTTACTTGACCTCTTCTTTTTGAGATATCACCGATAACATCTCCCATAAAATCTTCAGGAACTTCAACTTCAACTTTCATCAAAGGCTCCAAGATTACAGGATTAGCTGCTCTAGCACCCTCTCTAAAACCCATAGAACCTGCAAGTTTAAATGCCATCTCAGATGAGTCAACCTCATGGTAACTACCATCATAGAGTGTTACTTTAACATCAACGATAGGATACCCTGCTTGGATACCTCTATTCATGGCTTCTTGGATACCTTTATTGACAGCAGGAATATACTCTTTTGGAATAACCCCACCTTTGATTTCATCGATAAATTCATATCCCACACCCGGCTCTTGAGGTTCGATTTTCAAGAATACGTGACCAAATTGCCCTCTACCGCCTGATTGTTTCGCGTATTTATACTCTTTATTAACTGTATTTCTAATAGTCTCTCTATAAGCAACTTGTGGCGCACCGACTTCTGCTTCGACTTTAAACTCTCTTTTCATCCTATCGACGATAATCTCTAAGTGAAGCTCGCCCATACCTGCAATCAATGTTTGTCCGGACTCTTCATCTGTTGAAACTCTAAAACTTGGATCCTCTTCGGCAAGTTTTCCAAGTGCAACACCCATCTTCTCTTGATCAGCTTTTGTTTTTGGCTCAACGGCAACGGAGATAACCGGATCCGGAAACTCCATACGCTCTAGAATAACTCTATCTTTTTCACCCGCAAGCGTATCTCCGGTGAGTGTACTCTTTAGACCAACAACGGCACCAATCTCACCTGCATACAGTTTATCAACCTCTTCTCTTTTATTTGAGTGCATTTTAAGAAGTCTTCCGATTCTCTCTTTTTTATCTTTTGTTGTGTTATAAACATATGTGCCTGATTCTAGCACACCTCTATAGATTCTCACAAAAGTAAGCTGTCCGACAAAAGGATCCGTCATGATCTTAAATGCAAGTCCGGCAACCACACCATCATCTGTCGAAGGAACGATAACGTGATTTCCATTTTCATATTCACCTTTTATGTCGGCAACTTCTGTTGGAGCAGGAAGGTACGCAACAACAGCATCAAGAAGTGTTTGCACACCTTTATTTTTAAATGCCGTTCCACATGTCATAGGAATAATCTCAATAGCAAGCGTCGCCTTTTTGATTCCTGCTCTGATCTCCTCTTCGCTCAGATCTTCACCTTCCATAAATTTCTCTAATAGTGTTTCATCACACTCAGATATTGCCTCAATAAGCTTTTCTCTATACTCGTTTGCTTTTTCAACCATATCTGCAGGAATATCAACTACTTCATACTCTTGACCCATTTTTGTTTGATCATCACTCCAAACGGTAGCTTTCATGGTTACAAGATCGATGATTCCTTTAAAGTCTTCCTCTGCGCCTATTGGCAATTGAATTGGAACAGCATTTGCTTTGAGTCTATCCCTAATCTGTCTTTCAACCTCATAAAAATCTGCACCTGTTCTGTCCATTTTATTGACAAAAACCATTCTTGGTACGTGGTATTTATTTGCTTGTCTCCAAACTGTTTCTGATTGAGGCTGCACGCCGCCAACCGAACAAAATACCGCAACAGCACCATCAAGAACACGCATTGATCGTTCAACTTCAATAGTAAAGTCAACGTGACCCGGAGTGTCGATAATATTGATCTGATGTCCTTGCCATTGACAAGTCGTAGCAGCAGATGTGATAGTAATACCTCTCTCTTGTTCTTGCTCCATCCAGTCCATAGTAGCAGCACCATCATGTACTTCACCAATCTTATGAGAAACTCCGGTATAAAACAAGATTCTTTCCGTTGTTGTCGTTTTTCCGGCATCAATATGCGCTGCAATCCCTATATTCCTAACTTTTTCAAGAGGATGTGATCTAGCCATTGGTTATCTCCTTACCATCTATAGTGAGCAAATGCTTTATTTGCCTCAGCCATTCTATAGGTATCTTCTTTTTTCTTAAATGCTGTACCTTTTTCTGTCGCAGCGTCCATAAATTCATTGCTCAATTTTTCTATCATAGTTCGCTCGTTTCTTTTTCTTGCAGCATCTATAATCCATCTAATAGCCAATGATTGTTGTCTTGCGGGTCTTACTTCGATAGGTACCTGATATGTTGCTCCACCTACTCTTCTACTCTTTACTTCCATAACCGGCTTAATGTTATCCATTGCTTTATTGAAAACATCAATGCCTTTTTCTCCGGATTTTGATTCAGCTCTTTTGAGAGCTCCATAAACAACTTTTTGTGCAACACTTTTTTTACCGTCTAACATAATCGAGTTGATAAACTTTGTCAATACTTTTGAACCGTATATAGGATCAGGAAGTACTTCTCTGACCGGTGCCTTTCTTCTTCTCATCTCTTCTCCTTCAATCTTATTGTGATTTACTCAAGCGTTATCCCAAAAAGGTATAAGCGATAACCCCTGCTTCATCTAACCTAAAAATAGATGTTATTTTTTAGGTCTCTTAGCGCCGTATTTAGATCTTGCTACTGTTCTTTTCGCAACACCTGAAGCATCCAACGCGCCTCTTACGATGTGATACTTCACACCCGGCAAGTCTTTTACTCTTCCGCCTCTAACTAGTACGATAGAGTGCTCTTGAAGGTTATGCCCTTCTCCTCCGATATACGAAATAACTTCAAAACCGCTAGTAAGTCTTACTTTAGCTACTTTTCTAAGAGCCGAGTTTGGTTTTTTCGGTGTAGTCGTATATACTCTTGTACAAACGCCTCTTCTTTGAGGACATTTTACAAGTGCCGGTGATTTTGATTTTTTAATCACTTTTTTTCGCTCTTTGCGAATCAACTGGTTTATGGTTGGCAAAATGTTTCCTTTCTATGTATATTGTTTATAAAATCCGAGTGGTTACACCACACAAATATACATAATTATATACATTTGTATAGCGTAAAAACAGAAAAATGGAAGGTATTATACCAATTTTTTCTTTATCTTCACTTACGCCCCAAAGACAGGGGCGTATCACTATGGTTGTTTAAATGTAAGTTTTTCCATATCAATCATGCCCGTTCCCACAGGTATCAATCTACCGATAACTACATTCTCTTTAAGATCATCGAGCATATCAATCGTTCCTGCAATTGATGCCGATGTAAGTACTTTTGTCGTATCTTGGAATGACGCAGCAGAGATGATACTATCAGCTCCCACGGCTGATCTTGTAATACCAACCAAGATAGGCTCTGCAATTGCAGGAGCACCGCCGAGCTTGACAACTCTTTCATTCTCCTCTTTAAATTTGCGTTTCGTGATGATATCACCTGCGATAAATTTACTATCACCGCTCTCTACGACTTTTACCTGTCTTAACATTTGAGAAACAATAATCTCAATATGTTTATCGGAAATATTAACCCCTTGGCGTCTATAGACTTGTTGTACTTCACTCACTATATACTCATATAATGCCTTCTCGCCAAGTGCCGCTATGATATCATGGCTTGATACAATCCCGTCAGTAAGCTTCTCACCGGCGTGAACAAATTCACCCTCATGTACCAGGATTGCTTTGTCTTTATCGGCAAACTGCTCTATCTCTTGACCGTTTTCACCTCGAATGATAATTCGTTCTTTACCTCTTAGGGGTTTCCCTATACTTATCTCACCGTCAATTTGAGCAATAAGCGCTATATCTTTCGGTCGTCTTGCTTCAAAGAGCTCAGAAACTCTCGGGAGACCTCCGGTAATATCTTTTGACTTGACAGCAGCTTTCGGTCTTTTTGCAAGGATATCTGCAACACCTACACTATCTCCGTCTTTGATAAAGAGAATTGTTTTCGAATCAAGTTGATATCGTAACATCTCACCTGAATCAGTTGCAAGAACGATAGCGGGTTTATATGCAGCAGGAATATACTCATTAAGCTCCAATCTACTTGTACCCGTAAGTTCATCAAACTGCTCACTTACTGTTACACCGCTGATAATATCTTCAAATTTAACTTTACCCGCTTGCTCTGCAATTACAGGCTCTGAATATGGATCCCATTCAGCAATTACTTTCTGAATCGATTTTTCAGGAGAAGAGATAACGGCATTTCTATCTACTGCCGTGTTGTTTGAAATATTGATGATAGAACCTCTAGAGATATAGTGTCTTGCCGCCTCTCTGTCATTCTCGTCGATAATAACAGCAAAAAATCCTTTTTCACTTACGACCTCGCCTTTTTTAGCATCGCCGTACGGCTCAAGATAATCCCCTTTAAGAAGATAGTATCTTACTTTGCCCTTAGCATCCGCAATAACATCTTGATTGATCGGTGCACCATCTTCAACTTTAAGCTCACTACCAAACGGGATACGGCTCGGGATACTCCAACCGTCTTTTATGAGCTCAACGATAGAATCACCTTTTTCTACTTTGTCCCCATGCTCAAACGGCAAGAAAAGTTTTCCTTCGATATTTCCTGCAACACCTGCAAGTTCATTTGATTTCGAAACATCACTTTTTCTCAGGTTATATCGCACCTCTTCATTCTCTTTTGATTTCACGGAGATGATATACTCATCATGTGTGATAAGGATATGCACAGTACCGCTCTCGAGCGCTTTAATCTTCGGCTCAACAAGCAAAATACCTGCATTTCTTCTGTTTGCAACGATGAGTTTATCTTCTTTGTTTCTATAGACAGAAAGATTATAGTATCGGATAAATCCTTCTTTTGTCGCAACGATTTGTCGCTCTTCTTTCCCCGCTGTTGCCGTACCGCCGGTGTGGAATGTTCTTAGCGTCAACTGTGTCCCTGGTTCACCGATTGATTGTGCAGCAATAACACCGACCGCTTCACCTCTTTTAACAATCCTACTCTCAGCCATATTAAGACCGTAGCATTTTGCGCAAAGACCTTTTGGTGCTTTACAGCTTGATGGTGTTCTAATAATAACCGATCGCACACCTGCTTCTTTCACTTTAGCAGCGAGCTCTTCATCTATCATAGTACCTTCATTTGCGATAATCTCATTGGTGATAGGATCGATAATATCTTCAGAGATAACACGTCCGTAGATACGATCACTAATCGGCTCAATCATCTCATTCCCCACAACAATATCGGAAACTTCAACGCCCTCATGCGTTCCGCAGTCATCCATAACGATCTTCACGTTTTGAGCAACATCAATAAGTTTTCTTGTCAAATAACCGGCATTTGCTGTTTTAAGTGCTGTATCTGCAAGACCTTTTCTCGCACCGTGTGTTGAAATAAAATATTCGAGTACATTAAGTCCTTCACGGAAACTTGAAGTAATCGGCGTCTCGATGATCGATCCGTCAGATTTTGCCATAAGACCACGCATACCTGAAAGTTGTCGTATCTGAGCAGCACTCCCCCTCGCACCCGAATCCGCCATCATATACACAGAGTTAAATCCGCCTTTATCACTTTGGATAAGTTTCATAAGCTCTTCTGCAATTTCATTGTTGGCATCCGTCCAGATATCGATAATCTTATTGTATCGCTCTTGATCCGTAAGCAATCCTGTATTGTATTGTGCCTGAATAGTTTTTACCTCAGTTTTCGCCGCAATGAGAATACCCTCTTTTGCATCCGGAATTTTGATATCATCAATAGAGATAGAAACACCTACTTTTGTTGCATACTTAAAACCCATATCCTTTAAGTTATCTAAAAACTCTGCCGAATAAGAGATACCACTATGCTTGTAGATATAATCCACTAAAACACCGATATCTTTCTTTTTGAGTATCTTATTCCAATACTTCTCAGGCACATAGTCTGGGATAATCGATTTTAAAATCAATCTTCCCGTTGTTGATGTCATAATCTTCCCGTCAAATATTGTTCTAATACGTGCATTAAGATCGAGTGATTTCTCATCAAACGCGATCATTACTTCATCAATATTTGCAAAAAGTTTATGTTCTCCTTTAACATCCGGCTTTTCAAGCGTAAGGTAATAAAGACCCAAAATCATATCTTGAGAAGGAACAGTAATTGCTTTCCCTGATGCCGGCAAAAGAATGTTCATAGATGCAAGCATCAAGACTTTTGCTTCTGCTATAGCTTCATCTGAAAGCGGTATATGTACAGCCATTTGGTCACCGTCGAAGTCAGCATTAAATGCAGAACATACGAGCGGATGCAACTGAATAGCCTTTCCTTCAATTAGCTTCGGGTGGAATGCTTGAATTGAAAGTTTGTGGAGTGTCGGTGCACGGTTAAGAAGCACCGGATAGCTCTCAACAACCTCTTCAAGACACTCCCACACCTCATTAACTTGCTTCTCGATCATTTTCTTGGCTTGTTTAAGTGTGGTTGCATAGCCTTTTTCTTCAAGTTTTGCCATAAGATGTGGCTTAAAGAGCTCAATTGCCATTTTCTTTGGAAGACCACACTGATCCATTCTAAGGTCAGGTCCAACAACGATAACGGAACGACCTGAAAAGTCAACCCTTTTTCCTAGAAGGTTTTGTCTAAAACGACCTTGCTTCCCTTTGATAATCTCAGAGAGTGATTTAAGCGGTCTTTTATTAGCACCTTTTACGGCATTGCCTCTACGACCGTTATCAAAAAGTGCATCTACAGACTCTTGGAGCATTCTTTTTTCATTTCTTACGATAATCTCGGGGGCATCAAGCTCAACAAGTCTTTTTAGTCTTTGATTTCGGTTGATAACTCTTCTATAAAGATCGTTCACATCACTTACGGCAAATTTACCGCCATCTAAACTTACAAGAGGTCTTAGATCGGGTGGAAGTACAGGAAGATGTGTCAACATCATCCATTCAGGTCTATTGCCTGAATTTAAAAATGCCTCAATAACTTTGAGTCTTTTTACGATTGTTTTAATCTTTGCTTCAGATTTTGTTGCTTCAATCTCCTCTTTGAGCTGACGAAACATTGTTATAAGGTCAAGCTCCTCTAAAAGCTCTTTTATGATCTCGCCACCCATTCTTGCATCAAACGAACCCTCTCCGAGTCTTTGAACCATCTGTTGATACTGTTCTTCATTTAAAATATCATATTTTGCCAAAGTTACATTATCGTCTTCATTTGCAGCACCCGGATCTTTTACGATGTATGCTTCATAGTAAAGTACTCGCTCCAAATCTTTCATTTTTACACCAAGAAGTGTTCCTATACGGCTCGGGAGTGAACTTACATACCAAATATGTGCAACAGGTGCTATGAGATCAATGTGCCCCATTCTGCTTCTTCTGACCTTACTTGATGTTACTTCAACACCACATTTCTCACATACAACACCTTTATATCGCATCTTTTTATATTTGCCACATAAGCATTCATAGTCCCTGATTGGTCCAAATATTTTTGCGCAAAAGAGACCATCTCTTTCCGGTTTCAAAGTTCTATAGTTTATAGTTTCAGGTTTTTTAACCTCGCCGTAACTCCAAGAAAGTATCTTCTCTGGACTTGCAACTCTAAGCTGGAAAGCCTCAATATCTAACGGTCTATCTTCACTATCAACATTAACCGGCGTTAAATTTTCAAATATCTCACTCATTTTCAGCCTCTTCTTTGTTTTCAATTTTTTTCTCATATAGTTCAGCATCAAGTCCAAGAGCTTGAAGCTCTTTCGTCAATACAAACATAGTCTCAGGAACACCTGATTCAGGCACACTTTCACCTTTTGTAATCGCTCTGTAAGCTCTTGCTCTTCCCTCGACATCATCTGATTTTATCGTCAATATCTCTTTGAGTATGTGGGATGCACCATATGCTTCAAGTGCCCAAACTTCCATCTCACCGAACCTCTGTCCTCCAAAAAGTGCTTTTCCTCCGACAGGTTGTTGCGTAACCAAAGAGTATGGTCCGGTGCTTCTTGCATGCACTTTCTCATCAACCAAGTGGTGGAGTTTCAACATATACATATATCCTACATTGACTCGCTCTATCATCTGATCACCCGTTTTTCCATCAAAAAGGATCATCTTGCCGTCTTGCTCCATTTTGGCAAGCGCGAACAATTTAGCAAACTCTTCTGTGTTTACTCCCTCAAATACAGGCGTTGCAAATTTTACACCTCTTGACCAGTCTCTTGCGTAATTAAGGAGTGTGTCATCATCTATAACTCCTAGAGATTCTTTTGCTTGCATCAATTTTGCAACATCAGCAATCTCTATCATTTTTGCGCGAAGATCCGCTATAAAATTTTCTTGTTTTGCTTTGAGTATCTCTTCTATTTGCGCTCCGAGTTTCTTACCGATGAGACCTAAATGCACTTCAAGAATTTGACCGATATTCATACGGCTTGGAACCCCGAGTGGATTGAGAATAACATCGACAGGCGTACCGTCTTCCATATATGGCATATCAATCTCAGGAACGATATTCGAGACGATACCTTTATTTCCGTGACGTCCTGCCATTTTATCGCCGACTTTTAATTTACGCTTCGTTGCTACATATACTTTAACGAGTTTCGTTACACCGCTTGAAAGAATATCATCTTTCTCTAAGATAGAGAGTTTCTCTTCATGCTCCGTCTTGAGTCTTTTCTTCTGTTTTAAAAAGTATGCCTTGAGTGCTTCATACTCATTTTGAACATCATTATCATATGATTGGACAACACCTCTAAGTGCAAATCTATTGACCTCTTTTATCGTACTTTGAGGAATCTTTTCTCCTTTTTTAAATACGGCATCACTGAGAGTTATCTCTTTAGCTAAAGATTGTTTTGAAAGATAGCTTGATATTCTTAATATCTCCTCTCTATCTATCATCAAAAGCTGATCATGATGGTCGCTGTCTAAAACAGCTTTTTCATCTTCATACGCTTTAATAGTTCTTGAATCTTTCTCATATCCTTTTTTTGTGAATACTTTTATATCGACAACGACACCCTCCATAGATGAAGGACAATAGAGTGATTTGTTGACGACATGTCCCGCTTTTTCTCCAAAGATTGCTCGCAGGAGTCTCTCTTCAGGAGTCGGTTTGATCTCGCCTTTAGGAGAGACCTTCCCAACCAGAATCATCCCGGATTTTACGTTAGTACCTATTTTAACAATACCACTCTCATCTAGATGACTCAACTCGTCTTCTCTCACATTGGGGATATCTCTCGTGATCTCCTCGGTACCGTGCTTAAGTTCTCTTGCTTCAATCTCTTTTTCATAGATATGCACGGATGTAAATGCATCTTCACGAATGAGTTTTTCTGAGATGATGATTGCATCTTCGTAGTTATATCCATTCCAAGGCATAAACGCAACAAGCGCATTTTTACCTAAGGCGAGTTCTCCTTGATCCATATTTGCACCATCAGCAATGATTGTTCCTACCTCTACCTTATCTCCCGTATATACGATAGGAGATTGTGTAAATGTCGTATTTTGGTTTGTTCTCATATTTTTCTCAAGCGGATAATGATCTATAAAAACACCATCTTCATCTTCACCCATGATATAGATATTTTTAGCATCAACCTTTTCAACCACACCGGCTCTTCTTGCTTTTACTGCCTCCCATGCATCACGGCTGATAATTGCCTCCATTCCTGTTCCGACAATAGGCGCCTCCGAAGAGATAAGCGGTACCGCTTGACGCTGCATGTTTGAACCCATCAAGGCTCTGTTGGCATCATCGTGTTCTAAGAATGGGATCAATGCAGCAGCTGAACCCGAAATCATAAGAGGAGATACATCGATGAGATTCACCTTGCCCGCCTCATTGAGCTCTATATTTCCATTGAGTCGCGTCTCAATAAGATCTTCAACGATATAACCTTTCTCATTTACCATGGTTGAAGCAGGAGCGATACACTTATTCTCTTCTTGTGTTGCAGTGATATAGACAATCTCATCTGTGACAACTCTATCTTTAACCACTTTGTAAGGTGCTTCTATAAAACCGAGTTCATTTACTTTTGAGTATGTTGCAAGTGTATTGATAAGACCGATATTTTGTCCTTCCGGCGTTTCAATCGGACAGATACGTCCATAGTGCGTCGGATGCACATCCCTTACCTCGAAACCTGCTCTCTCCTTGACAAGTCCACCTTCACCAAGTGCTGAAAGTCTTCTTTTATGCGTTACTTCCGAGAGTGGATTGGTCTGATCCATAAATTGCGAAAGTTGACCGCTTGAGAAGAATTCTAAAACAGTATTTGTTATCATTTTAGAGTTAATAAGATCATGTGGCATAAGATCATCAAAAGAACCGGAAATAGTAGTCATCTTATCTTTGATCGCTTTTTGCATCTTAATAAGTCCGCTATGAAGTTCATTTCCAAGCAATTCACCGATAGCTCTTATTCTTCTATTTCCAAGGTGATCTCTATCGTCAATATGTCCTTGACCATTTTTAACCTTGATAAGATATTTAACAGTATTGATGAGATCTTCTGCTGTTAAAACCGTAACATACTCAGGAATATCAAGACTAAGTTTGTGATTCATCTTCATACGACCGACTTTTGTAAGATCATATCGTTCAGGATCAAAGAAAAGTTGTTTCAAAAATGTTTTTGCAGCATCCGGAGTCACAGGGTCTCCCGGTCGCATTACCTTATAAATTCTAATTGCTGAGAGAACATTTTCGTCTTCGATATCTTCTGTCTGTTTAAGCAATTTTAAACTCTCCGCATCTGCAACAAATGCTTTTATGATAGAGCTGTCACACCCCTCAGCGAGGTCATTTGCTATCTCTATCTCTTCGATACCCTTTTCTATAATCTTTTTGAGTCTATTTTCATCAAGCTGTGTTACGGCATCATAAAGCACTTCACCACTTTCATTATCAATGATTGCTTTTGCAAAATAACGCTCCATAAGCACTTCAAGCGGGTACTCTATCCACTCTAAGCCATCATCTTTAAGTGCTTGTGCTTTTTTCTTAGTCAATCTTTTTCCGGCTGTTACTATAACATTACCGTTCATATCTTTAACATCATAATCTGCCCTTCCTAGGAAATCGTCAGGATTATATTTTGTTAAAAATCTATTGTCTTTTATCTTGATAAGCTTTGTAGGATAGAAGAATTTTACAATGTCTTCTCTTGAGTAATCAAGTGCTCTAAAAAGGATTGTTACGGGAATCTTTCTTCTCTTATTGATTCTTGCATACAAAATATCTTTGGCATCATACTCAAAATAGAGCCACGATCCACGATCCGGAATAATCTGCGCTGAGTAAATAAGCTTATTGGATGTTGTTGCCGCCTCTGCCTCCTTGAAGATAACACCGGGGCTTCTGTGGAGCTGATTTACGATAACTCTTTCGACACCATTAACGATAAATGATGTTCGCTCCGTCATAAGCGGTATATCTCTCACATAAACAGATTGCTCTTTGATCTCTTTGGGATCAAGTTTTTCTCCCGTTTTCTCATCTCTATTCCAGATTGTTAATGCGACATTCATTTTCAAAGAAACAGCATATGTAAGTCCTCTCTCCATACACTCTCTAACGGTATATTTCGGAGGAATGATCTCTGAGTTTTTATAACTCAATGTCAATCTGTTTTGCTGATCATGAATAGGAAAAGAAGCATTAAGCACTCTCTCTATTGTAGAATTTTTTCTATTTTTTTCACTCATCATTAAAAAGTTGTCATAACTCTCTTGCTGAAGTTGCAATAGATTTGGAATCTCGATCTCTCTTGGGGTTTTAGAAAAATCGACTCTTAATCTATTTCCTGATTGTAAAGAATTTAACATGGGCTAACCTTGTTTTTTAAGTTTTTTGTTTGTAGTTTCATTGCCTGGATACAGAAAAAAACTATTTGCAAAGAGGGTATGAGAATGTCTCTTAAATAGTTTATCGCTATCTCCTTTGAAAGATGCACAAGGGAAAATCCCTTGTTGCGTAGTCATTATTTAAGCTCGCAAGTAGCTCCGGCTTCTTCAAATTTCTTTTTGATCTCTTCTGCTTCTTCTTTGCTTGCACCTTCTTTGATAACTGAAGGAGTATTTTCAGTAGCATCTTTTGCTTCTTTAAGACCAAGACCTGTCACTTCTCTTACAACTTTAATGACGTTAATCTTTTTATCGCCTGTTGCCGTAAGCACTACATTGAACTCTGTTTGCTCATCAGCTGCCGCCGCTATATCACCTGCACCGGCAGCAGCAACTACTGTTGCTTGCGCCGATACACCAAATTTTTCTTCAAACTCTTTTACCATTTCACTCAACTCAAGCACAGACATGTTTGAGATAAATTCCATTACATCTTCTTTTGTAACTGCCATTTTGTATCCTTTTTAGTTTTTTCTTTAAAATATCGAAAGGAGAAAATCTCCAAAGCCAACTTTTTATGCCTCTTCTTGTTTTTTTATCGCAAGTCTGTCAAGACCAATTGTGATATTTCTAATCGGTGCCATCCAAACATTAAGCAACATACCAAGAAGTTCTTCTCTGCCCGGAAGTTTCGCCATAGATGAAACAGTTGCAACATCGACAACTTTTCCTTCAAGTAAAGCTGATTTGATTACAAACTTCTCTTTGAAGTTATCTGCTGATTTATCGGCGATCTTACAAGTAGCGATCTGATCACTTCCCCAGATAACCATATTCATATCAACAAAATCTAACTTCTCATGCTCTGTATTTGCTAAAGCAATGTGAGCAAGAGTATTTTTAACAATCTTCACTTTGGCGTCTGTTTCTCTTGCCATTTTACGTACAGATTCGATATCTTTAACACTCATTCCTTTGTAGTCACAAACTACAATGGCATCAGCTTCTTTAAATCCATCTGTAAGCTCAGCGACAAGCTGTTGTTTTTCTGCTTTTGTCATTCTCTCTCCTTTCGACCTCAAGTAGGGCTTGCCTTATCGGCTGAGACGCAGTCTCGTTTAAGTCAAATGACCCCCGCTTTCTTTGGCCAAGATAAAAAAATAGTTAAAACTATTTAATCTCCAGTAACTCTTGAGCATTCAGTTTCACTGAAGGGCTCATTGTTAATGAGATCGCAGCATTTGTTATATATCTTCCTTTTGAAGAAGCCGGTTTTGCACGATTAATCGTTTCAACAAATTTGATAAAATTCTCTTTTATCTGATCTACTTTAAAACTGATCTTTCCGATACCTGCATGGATATTTCCTTTTTTATCGACACGGAAATTTACCTGACCACCTTTTGCATTTTTAACAGCAGTTGCTACATCCATAGTAACTGTGCCCGTTTTAGGGTTTGGCATAAGACCTTTTGGCCCTAAAACTCTTGCAACTTTTCCTATAACACCCATCATATCAGGTGTTGCAATCACTATATCAAAGTTTATAACACCGCTTTGGATCTGTTCGATAAGATCATCACTTCCGACAATATCAGCACCTGCAGCTTTTGCTTCATCAGCTTTGATATCTTTAGCAAAAACAGCAACACGCACTGTTTTTCCCGTTCCGTGCGGAAGCACGACTGAACCTCTTATCATCTGATCAGCATGTCTTGGATCTACATTAAGGTTGAATGCAACCTCAACTGTCTCATCAAATTTTGCCGATTTAAGCTCTGGCAAAATCGCCATAGCCTCTTCAAGACTATATACTTTTGTTTTGTCGACTTTTGCCAACAATGCTTCTCTTCTTTTTGTTGTTTTTACCATATATTTCTCCGCTTATTTGCTCCCACTTTTTACATCATGTGGTTTATCGATGCTTAGTCTACTACCTCAACGCCCATACTTCTGCATGATCCGGCAATGATTTTAGCAGCAACCTCTTTATCATCCGTATTAAGATCTGCAATCTTTTTTTCAACTATCTCATCAAGTTGCGCTTTTGTTATCTTTGCAACTTTATTAAGAAGCGGATTATCTGTTCCTTTCTTGATGCCTGCAGCTTTTTTGATAAGATCCGTTGCAGGTGGTTGCTTTGTAATGAATGTAAAACTTTTATCTGTATAAACAGTGATTACAACAGGAACTCTAAATCCCATCATATCTTTTGTTTTTTCATTGAAAGCTTTACAAAACTCCATTATATTTATACCTCTTTGACCGCATGCAGGACCAACCGGTGGTGATGGATTAGCTGTGCCGGCAGGTATAATCATCTTGAAACTCGTTTGTATTTTTTTTGCCATATTTTTCCCTCTTTTGTGTTATAAACTTTTATATAATCTTTTCGACTTGCGTGTACAAGATCTCAACAGGTGTATTTCTTCCAAATATAGATACGTTCAATCGTAACTTACCGTGATCAAGGTCATACTCTTCAACCATACCGGTAAAGTTTGCGAATGGTCCGTCAACGATACGAACCATTTCTCCCGTCTCAAAATCAATTTTTGGTCTAGGCGCAGATTTTTTCTCCATTTTGTCAAGTATAACCTTGATATCCGCATCACTTAATGGTGTCGGTGTCTTTTGTTCACCGATAAATCTAGATACTTTTGGAAGACTCTGGATCTTGTGCCAAAGATCAGTATCCAGATCTATATGTGCGAAAGCATAGCCCGGATAGAGAGATCGTTCTGTGATTCTCTTTTCACCATTTTTTACCTCGATGACCTCTTCGGTAGGAACAACGATACTTTCTACCTTATCTTCCAATCCAAAATCTTTTGCTAATCTTTCAATAGCCTCTTTAACTGATCTTTCGCTTCCTGCATAAGTTTGTATTGCATACCACTGATAAGCCATTTAAATCCTTATATTACTGATGATACAATGCTTGACATAATCAAATCAACCAATGCTAAAAAAAGTGAAATAGCAACGACTACTAAAATCACAGCAAAAAATGCCTGTCTAACCTGCATTTTCGTTGGAAAGATAACTTTATGTATCTCTTCTCTTGCATGTGCAATAAATGTTGAAATCTTGTTCATTATCAATCACCTTCTTTATGGCAGGCCAAGAGGGACTCGAACCCCCGGCACCTGGTTTTGGAGACCAGTGCTCTACCAGCTGAGCTATTGGCCTAACTAAATCTAAAACCCTAAAAGATGAGCCTAAAGCTTCATCTCTTTGTGAACTGTATGCTCTTTGCACCACTTGCAATATTTTTTAATCGCAAGTTTTTCAGTTGTATTTTTTTTGTTTTTTGTAGTGTGATAGTTACGTCTTGTACACTTTTCACAACCCAAATGTATTGTCTCTCTCATTTTATCTCCATCTATATTTTAGCAAGAAGCAAAAGCCTCTTATGCTAAGTTGGGGATTATGCAATTATCTTTGTAACAACACCGGCACCAACAGTTCTACCACCCTCACGGATAGCAAATCTTGTTCCCTCTTCGAGAGCGATTGGAGCGATAAGTTCAACATTAACTTTTACATTATCACCAGGCATAACCATTTCAGTTCCCGCTTGAAGCTGTACTGAACCTGTGACATCCGTTGTTCTCACATAGAATTGTGGTCTATAATTATTAAAGAAAGGTGTGTGTCTTCCGCCCTCTTCTTTTGTTAGAACATAAACCTCAGCTTCAAATTGTGTATGAGGAGTGATTGATTTCGGTTTACAAAGAACCATACCTCTTTGTACTGCTTCTTTTTCAATACCACGGATAAGAACACCGCAGTTATCGCCTGCTTCACCGCAATCCATCTCTTTTCTAAACATCTCAACACCTGTTACAGTAGTTGTTTGTACGTCTTTGATACCAACGATTTCGATTTGATCACCGACACAAACTTTACCTCTTTCAATTTTACCGGTAACAACTGTACCACGACCTTGAATAGAGAAAATATCTTCGATTGGCATCAAGAAATCTTTATCAGTTTCACGAACAGGCTCAGGAATATACTCATCAACAGCATCCATAAGCGCAACAATCTTCTCAGACCATGGTCCAAGAGCACCTGCTTTTGCTTCTTCTAACGCTTGGAAAGCTGAACCTGATACGATTGGAGTATCATCACCAGGAAAATCGTATTGACTTAAAAGTTCTCTTACTTCCATTTCAACAAGCTCTAACATCTCTTCTTTATCAGCGTCATCCAGTTGATCTTCTTTATTTAAAAATACAACGATATATGGAACACCTACTTGCTTAGAGAGAAGGATGTGTTCTCTTGTTTGCGCCATTGGACCGTCAGTCGCAGCGATAACAAGAATAGCACCATCCATTTGTGCAGCACCCGTAATCATATTTTTAACGTAGTCGGCATGCCCTGGGCAGTCAACGTGCGCATAGTGTCTTTTATCTGTTTCATACTCAACGTGAGAAGTAGCAATCGTGATACCTCTTTCTCTCTCTTCAGGAGCATTATCGATCTTATCATAATCCATAAATGCTGAATTATTCTTAGTAGCCATTACCGCAGTGATAGCAGCTGTAAGAGTTGTTTTACCGTGGTCAACGTGACCGATTGTACCGATGTTAACATGCGGTTTATTTCTTTCAAACTTTGCCTTAGCCATCTTTTTCTCCTAGCTTTTTAAAATTTCGGCTGATATTATATCAGAATATACTTAGACCCCATAACCAATATATGGACAAAACTACTTTAAGTTCCTATTTTACTCTATAAAAACACTTTTGTCCATACCGCTGGCTGGAGCCCAGAAGCGGGATTGAACCGCCGACCTCTTCCTTACCAAGGAAGTGCTCTGCCACTGAGCTACCTGGGCAACTGTCACCTTATAAAATTGCGTCTGAACTCGTCAAAAACAATAGAAAATCACAAGAAATTTTACAAGAAAGCTTATATGATAGAAATAAATTACAGTATCGTATCACACAGCTCCCAGTATACAATGGAGCGGGAGACGGGACTCGAACCCGCGACCCTCAGCTTGGAAGGCTGACGCTCTAGCCAACTGAGCTACTCCCGCGTCATTTTTCTTGTGACAAATAATGGTGGTGAGAGAAGGATTCGAACCTTCGAAGGTAAAAACCAGCAGATTTACAGTCTGCCCTCGTTGGCCACTTGAGTATCTCAC
>JAFGVX010000101.1 GCA_016937775.1 Campylobacterales bacterium
ACTATGAGCAGCATCCAAAAGAGGTAATTGATAGATTTTTTACAGCTTCACAAGCGTATCTCTCATCCAAAGTGATTGAAAAATACGGGAAGCTTAATTTTTGGCCCAAAGGTTGGTTTTGCTCTTTTCGATTTCATTGCATGTGCAAGATAGGTCCATTGAGACATTTTATCGCTCCGAAAATTCCAAAGATTGAAGGATTAAAAGCAGTTGTATTTCACGGAGAGCCAAATCCTAGAGAGGCAATTCTCGGTATTTGGAAGATAAAAAAATGGCAAGGTTGGAAAAGACTGTATAAAGTCTGCAAACCGACAATATGGATAGAGGATTATTGGCGTTATGAAAAATGAATATAGAGTCAAGTTTATTAGCAGAGGAAGTGGAGGTGGTGAAAGTTCAAAATACCGTAAACAACTTCCCTCTAAAAACTCTAAACTCGGCTCTTGCACTTTTACTTTTAATGCACTAGAGAAGGAGTATGATTGGTTGGTCGTTATCGATGATATCTCAAGAATTATCCCCCATAGAACAGAAGTGCTTTCTTGCCCAAAAGAGAACACTATTTTTGTAACGACTGAACCGAGTAGCATCACGCGATATGGCAATGCCTTTGCATCACAATTTGAGTATCTTTTAACTAATCAAGATGAAAAATATCTTGCACATCCAAATGCTATGCGTTCCCAAACCGGCAATATCTGGTATTACGGCAAAGATTACGATACGATCATTAAAACAGAACCCCCTCAAAAAACAAAGAAGATATCAACTGTCTGCTCAAATAAACAGCAGGGGCATACGATTCATAGACTGCGTTTTGAATTTACAAAATTGCTTCAAGAGAGAATCCCGCAAGTTGAAAGATTCGGTAAAGGGTATAAATGGATTGATCTCAAGGCGGATGCTTTGGATGATTATGAGTTTCATGTGGCAATCGAAAATCATTATGCTAAAGATGTATGGACAGAAAAACTTGCTGATGCTTTTTTGGGGTATTGTGTGCCAATCTATTATGGTTGTCCTAATGTGTATGATTATTTTCCAAAAGATAGCCTTATCTTGATCGACCTCAATGATTTTGAAGGCTCAATTAAGAAAATTCAAGAGATTATTGAGACCTCGGGAGAATACGAGAGAAGATTAGATGCGGTAATTGAAGCAAGAAGAAGAGTGATTGAAGAGTATAACTTGCTTGCAATGATTAACAAGATCATAGAGGAAGACGCACAAAAGAATCTTCCTAAAACTTTAAAGGGAGAAAAGATATACTCAAGAAGGATAATGCGAGCTAAATCTCCAATCGATTTTTTAAAATTTTGCGGATGGAAAATAGGAAATTTTTACAAAGAGATATCCAAAGGTAACTGATGACAAACATAATACTTTGTGGGGGGAGCGGGACGAGGCTGTGGCCCATAAGCCGTACACTTATGCCAAAACAGTTTGTAAAACTATTTGATGACAAATCACTTTTTCAGCTAACTATTGAGAGAAATTCAAAGATTTGTGAGAGTCAATTTATCGTTTCAAATACCGAACAGTACTTTTTAGCACAAGATCAATTAGAAGAAAATTCAACATTCAACATTCAACATTCAACATTTCTGCTTGAACCGATCGGCAGAAATACAGCTCCTGCTATTGCTTTAGCTTGTTTGAGTTTACCAAAAGACGAGATAGTCTTAGTGACTCCCTCAGACCATCTTATAAAAGATGAAGCAGAGTATAAAAAGGTACTTAAAAAAGCACAAGAGTTAGCTAGAGAAGATTATCTTGTAACATTTGGCATTACGCCTTCGTTTGCAGAGACTGGGTTTGGGTATATTCAGACAAGGTCTGAATATAATGATGAATGTTTAATGATGAATGTTGAATTGTTTCATGAAAAACCAGACTTTGAAACAGCAACTAAGTATTTAGAGGAAAATTCAAAATTAAGCATTCAAAATTTACCATTAAAGTTTTTCTGGAACTCTGGTATGTTTATGTTTAAAGCCGGTGTATTTTTAGATGAACTGCAAAAGTACTCACCTCAAATCTTTGAATCATCAAAAAAAGCATTTACAAATGCTGCAAATAAAAACTTAACACCTAATGCTGAACGCTTAATACGAATCAATCATCATGATATGATTATGATTGATTCTGATAGCATCGATTATGCAGTTATGGAAAAAAGTGATAAAGTAAAAGTCATACCATCGGATATAGGCTGGTCGGATGTTGGGAGTTTTGATTCTTTATATGATGAACTACAAAAAGATATAAATGGCAATACACTCAATCCAAATCATATCGGGGTAGATTCTAAAAACAATCTTATCTATGGAAATGAGAGAAAAATAGCTACTATAGATATTGAAGATATGATTATAGTTGATACGACTGATGCATTGCTGATATCCAAAAAGGGAAGCTCCCAAAAAGTAAAAGAAGTTGTAAAACAACTCACAACTCACAACTCACAACTCACAAATATTCATCTAACAGGTTATAGACCATGGGGTTCATATACCGTACTGGAAGATAAAGAGGGTTATAAGATTAAAAAAATAGAAGTTAAGCCGGGCAAGAGATTGAGTTTGCAAAGTCATAAATTTAGAAATGAACATTGGGTAGTTGTAAGCGGTAAAGCGACTATTACATTAAACAATGATATATTTATACTCAATGAAAATGAGTCTACATATATAAAAGCCGGTGATAAGCATAGACTTGCAAATGAGACTGATAAGATTTTAGTAATTATTGAATCTCAAGTCGGTAGTTATACCGGCGAAGATGATATTGTTAGATATGATGATGATTATGAGAGAGACAGCATTAAGAGTTAAGAGCTAAGGGATAAGATATATGAAATGCGAGAATTTAGAAGTATGGAAGCGTTCTTGTAGATTGAGCGTTGAGGTTTACAGGTTTTTTTCGGCTTCTCGTGATTTTGGTTTTAAAGATCAGATTACTAGAAGTTCTCTTTCTATCAGTTCAAACATAGCTGAAGGTATGGAAAAAGAATCAGATAAAGAGAAAATGAGATACATAGAGACAGCAAAAGGTTCTGCTGCAGAACTCATTACGCAGGTTTATATAGGAATTGAGATAGACTACATCGAAAAAGAACTTGGAATGAAGTGGACTCAAGAACTAAATGAAATTCTCAGAATGTTAACTGGATTAAAAAAGAATTATATAGGAGATAATTAAATGGATCAAAATGAACTTAACACTAAAAGCTTAGCGCTTAACGCCAAAGGTCAACCAAGAGTTGCTTTGATTACCGGCATCACGGGGCAAGACGGAAGTTATCTAGCCGAGTTTTTACTCAAAAAAGGTTATGTGGTTCATGGTATCAAACGAAGAACTTCTTTGTTTAATACAGATAGGATTGACCATCTCTACCAAGACCCTCATATAGAAAATAGAAATCTTATCCTTCATTATGGCGATATGACAGATAGTATGAATCTCACTCGCATCATACAAGATGTGCAGCCTGATGAGATCTATAATCTTGCTGCCATGAGCCATGTGCATGTCTCATTTGAGACACCCGAATATGTCGCCAATGCAGATGGAGTAGGTACGCTCAGGATACTCGAAGCTGTTAAGCTGCTTGGGCTTACAAAAAAGACAAAGATATATCAAGCAAGTACATCTGAGCTCTATGGTAAGGTACAAGAGACGCCTCAAAGTGAAACAACACCTTTTTATCCAAGAAGCCCTTATGCAGTTGCAAAGATATATGCCTATTGGATTACAGTCAATTATAGAGAAGCCTATGATATGTTTGCGTGCAACGGCATTCTCTTCAATCATGAATCACCTGTGAGAGGAGAGACATTTGTAACGCGTAAGATTACAAGAGCGGCATCAAAGATTGCACTAGGATTACAAGATAAGCTCTATCTTGGTAATTTAGATGCGAAAAGAGATTGGGGGCATGCAAAAGATTATGTACGAATGATGTGGATGATACTTCAAGCTGAAACACCTGAAGACTGGGTGATAGCTACGGGGAAAACAACGACAGTAAGAGATTTTGTCAAGATGGCATTCAGCCATGTAGGAGTAGAGCTTAGATTTGAAGGTGTTGGAGTAAAAGAAAAAGGGATTATAGACTCAGTAGATGAAAAGAGAGTTAAAGAATTAAACCTTAATGCTGAACACTTAAAGCTTAACGCTACGGTTGTCGAAGTTGACAACCGATACTTTAGACCAACTGAGGTTGATCTTTTGCTTGGCGATCCAACCAAAGCAGAGCAAAAACTTGGCTGGAAACGTGAACACTCTTTGGAGGATTTGGTGAGCGAGATGATGGAGAGTGATCTAAAGCTGATGACAAAAGATGTTTATCTCAAAGAGGGTGGCTATAAGATTATGAGCTATTTTGAATAGTTGTAGTTGGTAATTTGTTATTTGTATATTGGGAGATAAATGGAATTAGGTAAACTAGAGATATATAAACTTTCTTTGAATTTAAGCAAGGAGATATGGGATGTATATTTTAGTTTGCAAGCTGATTTAAAATACAATATTGGAAATCAAGTAATTCGTTCTATAGATTCAATAGGTGCAAATATAGCTGAAGGATATGGAAGGTTCCATTATAAAGATAGTTTAAAATTTTACTACAATGCGAGAGGTTCTTTATGGGAGTCTAAACATTGGGTATATTTACTATATCAAAGAAAATTAATAAACAATGAAAGATACGAAAAAATGTTAGGAGATTTAGAATTGTTAGGTAAGAAGCTAAATGGATTTATAAAAAGTATGAAAGAGAAAAATACCAATGATAAATAAAAAAGATGTAGTTGATTCGTATATTAGTAATTCGTGCACTATTGGATGTGAACCAATAACCAATAACCAATACACAAATACACAAATAACAAAAACTAGCAAGATTTTTGTAGCTGGTGGCACAGGCTTAGTAGGAAGTGCAATCATAAAAAACCTACTAGAAAAAGGCTACACGAACATAATTGCAAATTACAACATCAGAAAACCAATAACCAATAACAAATTACCAATAACTTGGAAGAAGCTAGATCTTACTAACCAAGAAGCAGTAGTTGAGTTCTTTAAAACTGAAAAACCAGAATATGTGATACTCGCTGCTGCAAAAGTAGGGGGTATAGTGGCGAACAACACATATCGAGCTGATTTTATCTATGAAAATTTACAGATTCAAAATAATGTGATTCATCAATCATATGTTCATAGTGTAGATAAGCTTTTGTTTCTGGGCAGTACTTGCATCTACCCTAAAAATGCACCGCAGCCAATGAAGGAAGATAGTCTATTGACCTCGCCGCTTGAATATACCAATGAGCCATATGCCATAGCTAAGATAGCCGGCATCAAGATGTGTGAAAGTTATAACTTGCAATATGGAACAAATTTTATCTCTGTTATGCCGACTAACCTCTATGGACCAAATGATAATTTTGATCTAGAAACCTCACATGTTTTGCCTGCCTTACTTCGAAAGATGCACTTAGGAATATTACTAGAGTCTGGTGATGTGGAATCTGTTAAAAAAGATCTTATAGGTACACAGGCAGTTATTGGTAATTCGTCACTAGTTATTAGTGATGACAGTAGCGAAGAAGATATAGAAATTTTTTTAAATCATTATGGAATTAAATACACAAATACACAAATAACTAATAACCAATCAACGAAACCTACGGTTTCTATTGAAATCTGGGGAAGTGGCAAGCCTAGACGCGAATTTTTATGGAGCGAGGATATGGCGGATGCATGTGTATTTATTATGGAAAACACAGATTTTAAAGATGTAATTGATTCGTATATTAGTAATTCGTGTACTAGTGGATGTGAACCAACAACCAATACACCAATAACCAACACTCACATTAATATAGGTACGGGAAAAGATATTAGCATTAAAGAGCTTGCATATCTCATAAAAGATATAGTTGGTTACCGAGGCGAACTTTATTTTAATACGGAAAAACCTGATGGTACTATGGTAAAACTCACCGATCCAAGCAAACTACATGCACTTGGTTGGAGACATAAAGTCGAGCTTGAAGATGGGATTAGAACCATGTATGAGTGGTATCTAAAAAATCGTTAATCAATGAGTTCTGAAGTAGAAGCAAGATAGTTTGTTGCTTCTACAAAACCTTTGACGCTACCGCAGTCAAATCTCTTACCTCTAAATTTATAAGCGATAACTTTCCCTTTTTTCGCCTGTTCAAGTAGGGCATCCGTTATCTGTATCTCGCCATTTTTACTTGGTTTGGTCTCTTTTAAAATCTCAAAAATATCCGGCGTGAGTATATATCTTCCGATGATTGCTAAATTACTAGGCGCAGCATCAGGATGTGGTTTTTCGACCATATTAAAGAGCTTATAGATGCCTTTTTCTATCATTTCCCCTTCAACGATACCGTATTTTTCACTGTGTGCTTTGTCAATCTCCTCTATCGCAACGATAGAGCACTGATACTTCTTATAGAGCTTAACCATCTGCTCCATAACACCCTCGTCGTCATTTTGACAGAGGTCATCTGCCAATATTACTCCAAAAGGTTGATTGCCGATAAGTGTTTCGCCAGTGAGTATAGCATGCCCTAATCCCTTCATCTCGCTCTGTCTTGTGTAAGAGAAGGTACATCGTTCAATGATCTCTCGAATCTCTTTAAGGAGTTTCTCTTTCGAGGTTCCCTTAATCTGATGTTCAAGTTCGTAGGAAATATCAAAATGATCTTCAATCGCTCTTTTACCCCGCCCCGTGATAATCGCCATTGTAGTCATACCTGCTTCAAGAGCTTCTTCTACGCCGTATTGGATAAGCGGTTTTGTAAGAATAGGGAGCATTTCTTTTGGCATCGCTTTTGTTGCAGGGAGAAATCTAGTTCCGTAACCTGCTGCAGGAAAGAGACATTTAGTGATCATTTTTTTGCCTTTTTAAGTTTATTTTTGAGTATTACTTTTCCTTCTTCGACTCCGGGTTGATTATAGGTATCAACATCGATGAGGATTCCCACAAGAGAGGTGAGTAGTTCGTAATAATAGATGAGCTCACCGATACTTTGTGCGTCGATACTTTGAATTGTTATGGCATCAAGAGGGATATCTTTGTGCTGTCTAAGTGCTTCAAGTGTTGACTCACACTGCATATTAATAAGCCGGTGAAAGCTAATACCGTTTATATTATCAAGCTCTTCTAGATGTGCAAGTGAGATATCGGGAATTTTTAATTCATCTTTAAAATCATCTATCTTAATAAATGTAGCCGATTTATCTCTCGTGCCTTCAATGAGCAGTTGTAGAAATGAGTGTTGATCTCTTGGACCTATAAGTCCAACAGGGGTTAATCCAACATTTATAGCACTATTTTTTTGTTTTTTTCCTAAACTTTCACCCCAAAGTTGTACATACCATTCGCAAAAATATTTGAGTGCTTCAGAGTAAGCGAATATACAGTTAATGTGATAAGTCGTATAATTTTTAGCATAAAACAGTGCTTTATCAATCAGGTGATCTTTTATATCTTTAGCATTTAAAAAACCATCCGATATTTTTTTTGCACCTTCTAAGATAGAGCTAATGTCAACACCGACAAAGAGAAGTGGCAGTAAGCCGGTACTGCTAAGCACTGAAAATCTTCCGCCTACATTTTTTGGGATGTTGCAATATGAAGCATCGATTGTTTGGGCAAAATCTTCCAGTGGAGAGTTTGGATCAGTGATAAAGGTATATTTATTTGCATCATTATTGAGCGAGTAGAGATATTTAAATATAGAGATAGTCTCTATTGTAGTACCTGATTTACTAATGATTAAAAAGTGTGATCTTTTAAAATCTATATTTTTTATCTGATTAGTGAGATTGAGTGGGTCAGTACTCTCTAAAAAAAACAATTCTCTTTTGAGATGATGAGCGGGTTTTAAAAATTCATATATTGCTTTCGTTCCTAAAGAGCTTCCGCCTATGCCAACTACAACAATAGTATCAATATCTTCTCCTAGCTTATTTTCGTATTTTTTGAGTGCATTGATATCTTGAAAGGGAAGATCATAGTAACCTATATATTTTTTCTCTTCCAGTATGGCATCAAAGAGTCTCTTTTTTGCCTCTAACTCATTTTTTGATATATCAAAATAGATGCTGTTTTTCATAGTGCCTCTTTTGCTTGCAAAATTAACGTATTGATATCTTGTTTGTAGCGTTGCGTAAGTTCTAAAGAGGAGGCTTCAAATCTTGTGATAAGCATCGGTGTTGTATTGCTAGCTCTCACCAATGCCCATCCGTCTTCAAAATTGATTCTAAGACCGTCAACATCAATGATATCTTTGATTTGCAAAAGATAATCGGGCTGTTTTTTTAATATCTCTTTGAGTATGTCTATAATTTTAAATTTTTCCTCTTCACTTGTTTCAATTTTGATTTCATCACTTGAATAGAGTTTTGGAAGAAGTGCTATCTCTTTGTCAAGGTTAAAGCCTTTATTTAGTAGCTCTAGTACCCTCAATGTTGCATAGAGGGCATCATCAAACCCGAAATATCTATCGTTGAAAAATATATGTCCGCTCACCTCGGCCGCCAAGTCGGCACCTGTCTCTTTCATTTTGACTTTGAGATTTGAGTGTCCGGTTTTGTACATAATGGCTTTTCCGATTTTATCTATCTCATCATACATCACGCTTGAGCATTTTACTTCTCCAATAACGGTAGGGTTCGTCATATTTTTTGCAAAAAGAATTGCTAGAATATCTCCTTTTATATTTTGTTTTTTTGTGAGTACTGCGATTCTATCAGCATCACCGTCATAAGCAAAACCGATGTCAAAATCACCTTCAAGCTCTTTTTTTATATCTTCGAGATTTTCTTCTTCGCTTGGATCGGGATGGTGATTTGGAAATGTTCCATCGGGATTAACAAAAAGAGCTTTGTATCGCAGATCAAGTCTATCAAATATTTCCGTAATTGCAACTCCTGCAACGCCATTACCGCAATCTATAACAATATTTTTTTGTAACCCTTTAAGATGAGAAAAATTTTCGACCATATACTCTATATATTCAGATCTTGTATCGATAAAAGTTGTGCAGGTATCTGTTGGTATATTTAGATTGATATTTGCTATGATTTCATCACCGAGCGCATAAATATCTTCTCCAAAAAAAGGTTTTTTGCCTATGGTAATCTTAAAACCATTATATTGGCTTGGATTGTGCGAACCCGTGATCATGATAGAGGCATTGATGTCATTGTCTATCTCTTTTGGTCTGTTGTAGTTTGCAAAATAGTTTATAGGGGTGGCAACCATGCCCATATCAAGTACATGGCATCCACTAT
>JAFGVX010000102.1 GCA_016937775.1 Campylobacterales bacterium
GTTTTGGATTCATAAACGCGATTATACTAATATTGTTGTAAAATTCAAGAAAAAAAGGTGTTTTTTTGATAGTTTATCAATCCGATTGTGGTTATTTTTTTAATAGTGATTCCATATTTTTGATACATTTTATTTCAAAATTTCAACCAAAAGGTGAAATGCTTGATGTGGGTTGTGGTGTTGGTGTTGTCGGGCTAGTGCTTTCGAGAGAGTTTGACATTGAGGCGCATATTATTGATAAACAATCTTCTATGATTGAATTTGCAAAAATCAACTATAGTATTAATGCTTTAGATGTTGAGGCATTGCATCAAGATTTTTTTGATCTTAAAGAGGATAAAAAATTTGATATAGTAGTTTCAAACCCCCCCTTTTATGCCACAGGCACTACAAAAAGTTTTGATGAAAACATAGAAATATCGAGACACGCGTCGCATATGCCTTTAGAAAACTTTATTGCTAAAGTGCATAAAGTGCTCAAACCAAAAGGAAGGTTCTTTTTTTGTTATGATGCAAAGCAGATACCTCCACTTTTAAATCTACTTGAAAAGTATCACCTTAGAGCAGAGCATATGCGTTTTGTACATTCAAAAAAAGATAGAGATTCAAAACTTGTATTTTTTGTTTGTCGTCATAATTCGAAATCAGCTACCAAGATTGAACCCCCATTTATCGTTTTTGGAGATGAAGGAGATTATCTTCCGGAAGCAAAAGATGCATTTAAGTATGCAAATATTCATAGCATTAAAGCAAAAAAGGAGTATTGTGATTATTGAAGAAGAGGGATATGATTTTCGTTTTGATCCCTCAAAATGTGAGAGTTGCGGCGGATATTGCTGTAGGGGTGAGAGCGGTTATATTTGGGTAAAGTATGAAGAGATTGAAAAAATATCAAAAAAGTTATCTATGAGTGTAGAGGATTTTGCTATAATCTATCTCAAAAAGGTCGGACATAGATATTCGCTAATAGAAAAGAAGGTGGAAGATGATGACTATGCTTGCATATTTTTTGATCTCTCTACAAATCGATGCAGTATCTATGAGGAGAGACCCAATCAGTGCAGAACATTTCCGTTTTGGCAACAATTTAAGAATGATAAAGATGAGGTAAAAAATCAGTGTCCCGGAGTTGTATGAAACCACTATTTCTAGTAGTAATTTTTAGCGCTACACTGCTTTTTAGTGCTGAAAATGTTCAGCAGCAAAATGAAGATGAGCTCATCATGCGAGCTTTATGGCATGCACAAAGAAATGAGCCAAACGAGAGTTATGAGATATTTGATAAGCTCTATAAAAAGACAGGTTCAAAACAGTTTTTATTTAAAAAAATATCTCTTTCAATAATGGCTTCAAAAGATGTCGAAGAGAATCTAGGTGAATTAGAGCAGTGGATTAAAAATAATCCAAATGATATAGAATCACATAGATTATTACTCTCTTTATATCTCACTCAAGATATGTATGCCAAGGCACAAAAAGAGATTGCTCTTTTGCTTTCAAAATCTAGCGATAATCTTGATCTTGAAATCGCATCCAATGCATGGCTTTATCTTAAGAGACCGCTTAAAGCTTTGGATCTTCTTGAAAAGCTTTATAAAAAAAGTAAAAGTGATGAGATCATAGCGCGGATTGCTTCTCTTTACGATAGTGTTCTTCTACAGAGAGAAAAGGCGATAAATTTACTTAAAGAACATGAGAGGGTCTATGGATTTAGTGAAGTTGTAAGCTTGGAGCTTCTTGATTTGTATGCAAAAAATATGGATGTTGATGCGATCATAAAAACGACTAAAAATTTATATAAAAACATCAATACAGAGCACTATCTTCAAAAAGTTCTTCAGGCGTATCTCGTCAAAAAAAATATTAAAGGTGCCATCGAATTTTTAGAAGAGAATGAGGTTGGCGATACTTATTTATATGATCTCTATAAGCAAGATGAGCAGTATGATAAAGCCATAGTTCTTTTAGATAAATTTTACAAAAAAGATAACGATCCGCAATGGATAGCACAAAAAGCAGTCATGATTTATGAAGGCGCAAAAGATAAAAAAGATAAAGCAATGATCAAGCGGGTTACCGATAATTTTGAGAAAGCATTTGCACTTGGTGTGAGTGATGCCGTCTATCTCAATTATTATGGTTATACGCTTATAGATAATGACATAGAGATTAAAAAAGGTATGAATGCAGTCAAGCGAGCCGTTTTCAAAGATATAACAAACTACTACTATCTTGATTCTTTAGCATGGGGATTTTATAAACTAAATGACTGCGATAAGGCATACAGGGTGATGAAGAGAGTTGTTGAGATCGCTGGAACAAATGAGCCTGAAGTTGAATCACACTGGTTAATTATACAAAAATGTTACAAAACGGCTACAAGTAAGCAAAAAAAAGTGCAATAAGAATCACTTTGGTATAATTGTGCAAAATTAAAAGGAGTGTGGAGTTATGTCTCCAAAGATATTGCAAGAGATCATAAAAAAGACAAAAGATGATCTGCAGAAGAAAAAAAAAGACTTTTCCGAAGATTGGTTGGGAAGGTCGCTTTCATTTAATCCTTTTATGCCAAAAGATGTTATATTGGCACTTAAATCAACACCGGAAAATCCCTATAGGATCATAGCTGAGGTTAAAAAAGCAAGTCCAAGTAAAGGAATTATTAGAGAAGATTTCGATCCTCTATTGATTGCAAAAGCATATGAAGAGGGTGGAGCGGATGCACTTTCTATTTTAACAGAACCACACTATTTCCAAGGAAATCTTGAATATCTTGCACAGATACGAAGGTATGTGGGGGTGCCACTTCTGAGAAAAGATTTTATTATCGATCGGTATCAATTGCTTGAAGCTTTGGTGTATGGGGCTGATTTTGTACTTTTAATTGCAGCCGCATTAAGCCGTAAAGAGCTTAAAGAGCTTTATGAATATGCATTACGTTTGGGATTAGAAGTTTTAGTTGAGGTGCACGATAAAAGTGATCTTACAAAAGCAATCTTTGCGGGAGCGAATATCATAGGCATCAATCATAGAAATTTAGAGACATTTGAAATGGATATGAGTTTAAGTGAGAGGCTTATACCGCTTATCCCTAACAGAAAAATTATAGTTGCTGAGAGTGGAATCGATAACCATGAAACAGTAGTTGAACTTTCCCATATGGGCGCGGATGCATTTTTGGTTGGTGAGCATTTTATGAGGCAAAAAGATATTGCGTCGGCACTTAAAAATTTAAAATTTGGAGAAAAAATATAAAAAGATAATAATTCTTCATATATTTTTATATTAATTTAAGTTTATTATATTAAAATTCATTAATATTATATATTTAAAAAATATTAAGATGGATGAGTTGATATCTTGATTGATATTGAGATAAAAAGTAACGTTTCAAGATAATTGAAAGGTGACGTTTTGAAGAAATTTGTAAATAACCCAAACACCAATGATTGCTCTTTCGTGAAGGAGTCTCTTATGTATCTCGCTTCCATGACTCTTATAGCGGCATTAATGATTATTTTTATAAGCCATAACCACGATAAACACTAAAATATCATTTTCTTTGTTTTTTATCGAGAAGGGAGTCTGTATGACTATTTTATTATCAAAAGAGTCAGATACGGTACAAAAGCTGTCGTAAGAATAAATAGTTTATAAAATGCCATAAGCTTATAGTGTATTGTATCAAATTGTTCTTTTGGTATGTCAAACCATTGAGAGTGAAGTGTATACATCCACTCTTTAGCAAAAACAAATAGTCCAAACCAGATTAGCAATATGGTAAAGTGAATTAGTGTACTATATCCGAAAAATGTTATTAATTCCATTTGTCACTCCTTTGAGCTAAGTTGCTCTTTTACTATCTTGTTGATAAGACTTCCATCGGCACTATTGCCGAATATCTCTTTAGCTTTTCCCATTATCTTGCCCATGTCATTCATAGATGTTGCACCAATTTCAGCGATAATTTCTTGAATCTTTCCCCTAAGTTCCTCTTCATTTAATTGTTTCGGAAGATACTCGCTGAGTATATCAAGTTCAACTTGCTCTTTTTGTACAAGATCATCTCTAGAGGCTGCTTGAAATTGCGCCATTGCTTCATGTCTTTGTTTGGCGTACTTTATGATGAGCTTTGTAACTTCTTCGTCATCCAATTCTCGCCTTTCATCGACCTCTATCTGCTTTATCATCGTTTGTATATTTCTAAGTGTATCTCTTAGTGCGGTATCTTTGCTTCGCATTGCCTCTTTAATCTTTTCCTTAATCTCTTCTTTTATGCTCATAAAATCCTCCATCACTCTTCTATTTTATCTGATTATACTATAATTTGACTATGATTTTAGAGCTTGAAAATTACAAGATTGACACCAAGAATATTATGAAAATTTATCCCGCAGCAATAGTCTCAAGCGGAGTAGATAATGAGACGACTCCGGTAAGTCTTGAGTGGTTTGATGTGCTTTCAAAACAAAAAGTCGAACTCATAGGTTTTTCTATCTTTGTGCATTTTAATGATGGTAAAACTAAAGAGTTTCGGTATGCAAATAGAGAGTTGCTTGAAGAAGCGACTAAAATTATAGCTTCGCAGATGTAAGTATTTTTATTATTAAGTAAAAATACCCTATGATAAATTATAACTCCAGGGAGAAACTATGAGCATTTCACAAATAGCACTTTTTTTAATTGCAGCTACTATTTTTTATATATTTTTCAAAAAACTTTTTAGTGGAGATTATCCCAAAAGAGGCATTGATTATGAGGCGAAACTACCCGATGAGCAAATAGGAGGTGTTAGCAGTCCCGAAAAGATATTTGCACAACCAAAAGTACAAAGTAGTAGGCTTGATGAGCTTCTACAGTTGGCTGATGATTCAATATCAAAAGAAGATTTTGAAGATGCAAAAAAGGCAATTTTAAGCGCTTTGATTCTTGATGAAAAAAACATAGATGTGCTTCAGCGGGCAGTTTTTTTAGCAATCCAAGAAGAGGATTTTAATCAAGCAGTTCATCATTGCGAAAAGATTATTTCTCTTGATGGTGAAAATGATCTCGCCTTCGGATCTCTTGCAAATACTTATCATAAATTAGGTGAAGATGACAAGGCAATAGAGGCTCACAAAAAAGCAATCTCTTTAGATTTTAATTATGCTCCTCATTATTTTAATTATGCAAATACACTCTATGATCTTAAAAAAATAGATGAAGCGAAGCAAAATTATAAAAAAGCGCTTGAGCTTGATGATGGAATTGAAGAGGCGCAAGTAATGATAGATAAGATTGATTCAAAGGAAGCATAATGGGTGGTGAAAATTGTTTTGTAGAGCAAAAAGCCACAAAAGAGATACTACTTAGGGTTACCAATGTTTGCGGACAATGCTATGAAAGTCTTTGCGAGGGTGATGATGTATACTATGACATGAACACATACCGTTATCTTTGTAAAAAATGCAAAGAAGAGTTGAGTGAAAAAATGAATGATGATTGCGAAATAGAAGAAGAAGA
>JAFGVX010000103.1 GCA_016937775.1 Campylobacterales bacterium
CAAGAACATTAACCTTTAATTAAACTCTATCGTCTATACTTACCTAAATTTAAATTGGAGTGTTTTATGAGATCGACATTGATTGAAGAGATAAAACAGGAGATAAGCAAAAGTGTCGTCGGTCAAGAGAAGATGATTGAGTCTCTTTTGATTGGACTTTTATGCCAAGGGCATATACTCTTAGAAGGAGTTCCCGGACTTGCAAAGACGACCACGGTCAATGCACTCTCGCGCGTTTTAGGACTCAAATTTAAAAGAGTGCAGTTTACTCCCGATCTGCTACCGAGCGATATCGTAGGAACAGAGATTTATGATCCGGCAACAAACAGCTTCAAGATCAAACACGGACCCGTCTTTACCAATTTACTCTTAGCTGATGAGATCAATAGAGCACCGGCGAAGGTGCAATCGGCACTCCTAGAGGTGATGCAAGAGAGACAAGTAACTATAGGGGATGATACCTTTAAACTTGAGCTTCCTTTTTTGGTGCTTGCTACGCAAAACCCAATAGAGCACGAGGGTGCGTATGCGCTTCCGGAGGCACAGCTCGATAGATTTATGATGAAGGTTGTTGTGGGCTATAATACTAAAGAAGAAGAGCTAGAGATTGCAAGACGCGTGGCACAAAATAACTTTGAGACGATCGAGCAAAAGGTAACAAAAGAGGATATTGATGTTGCTGTGAAAGAAATGCGCTCTATCCACCTTGATCCACAAATAGAAGAGTACATCGTGGAGTTAGTGAGGGCTACAAGAGAGCTTAAGGGTTACGGACTTGAAGAGTATAAACCTTTTGTTGAATTTGGCGCATCCCCAAGAGCCTCAATTGATCTCTATAAAGCCTCAAGGGCAGTTGCATATATCAAGGGGTATGACCATGTCTCTCCTATCGAGATTGCTTATGTTGCAAAAGAGGTGCTAAGACATAGGATTGTGCTTAGCTATGAGGCGCAAGCTTCAGATATAACGCAAGATGATATCATCAATAAGATACTCTCAGTAGTCCCAATCCCGTAGGTAACATATGGCAAAAAGTTCAAAAGAACTCTTACTTAAAAGTAAAAAGCAGGTCTATTCTGAGAGACTTGGCAACCATGCTTCGCTTTTTCAAGGCGAGGGTTTTGAGTTTAGTGAGCTTCGGGAGTATATTTACGGCGATGATATTCGTAAAATCGATTGGAAGACGACGGCAAAACTCGGCAAACCCTATGTGAAGATATATCATGAAGAGCGAGAGCTCAATGTTGTTGTCTTCTCCTTGCTTGGCGGTTCAATCTATTTTGGTTCTGTGAGACAAAAGAGTGAAGTGATGGCACAAATCGTCTCACTTTTGGGATTGAGTGCTATCAAATTCGGTGATAGATTTTCTCATTTTTTGGTTGCCGATAGACTTTATGAGTATGTGAAGCCTACAAAAAAAGAGTATGGTGTTTATAGTGCGATTGAAGCAATCAGTAGTTTTGAGATGATAGGCAAAGAGGGAAGCTTCGATGTGCTCAAAACAACTATACGTAAATATATAAAATCAAAATCACTCATCTTTATCCTTTCGGATTTTATAGGTGATGTTGATCTAGGTGCGCTTTCTAAAAAACATGATATTGTCTCAATCATTGTCAGAGATAAGTTTGAAGAGGAGCCTATTGAACTTGGCGCTATAGGACTTGTGGATCTTGAAGATCTAAAACCTTATAGTGGCAATATGACATATGCTACTATAAAAGCATACAAAGATGCTATAGTGCACAACGATAAAAAACTTTTAGATGGTTTTAAAAAACAAGGAATCCGTTGGTTGAAAATATATACAGATGATGATATCTATTTGAAATTAGCAAGAGGGTTATGATATGGACGAGATCAAAGGACTTGCGGACATCAAACCCTATTTGGACATAGAAGATCACAGTATCTATCTTTTTAGCGGGATTGTTGCTCTTGTGGCTTTGGTGGTTATTGTGCTGTTGTGGATCGGGATATCAAAATTTTTAGAATACAAGCGAGCCAATAAAGATAAGTTCTATCTTGAAAAAATTAAAAATATCGATACGACAAATGCGAAACAAGCAGCGTACGAGGTGACCTATTTTGGAAGATTGATCACCAAAGATCAAAGAAGTAGCGAGATATATGACCAACTCGTAGAGATTTTAGGGCGTTATAAATATAAAAAAGATGTTCCCTCTTTCGATCAACAAAGCATTGCGCTTTATAATCTTTTCGTGCAGGTGCTCAATGAGTCAATTTAGTTTTGAATATCCCCAAGCTTTTTTATTGTTGGCTCTTTTTTTGCTTTGTAGCTATTTTTGCAAAGAACGCGTGCAGAGTATCTATTTTCCTCATATTACGAATATATTGGCAAAACGTACAAAGAGAAGTTCGTTTACCTTGTTTTTGAAGTGGTTTGGTATTATCTCAGCTATCGTCGCATTCGCATCACCCGTCATAAAAGACAGTATCAATATTGATAATAGAGATGGCAGAGACATCGTACTTATTTTGGATTCGAGCGAGTCTATGCGTGAGTTTGGTTTTGATACTTCTAATTTTGCAAAAGATCGTTTTAGCATAGCAAAAGAGGCTATGGTGCAATTTATACAAAATAGAACAAATGACAGAATAGGGCTTGTTACCTTTGCCGATAGTGCTTTTATCGCTTCTCCTTTGACATTCGATGGGGATCTACTTACAAAACTTTTATCGATGCAAAGGGTTGCGATTGCAGGTAGAAGAACGGCTATCAATGATGCACTTGTTTATAGCTATGAGATGCTTTCTAAAAGTAAAGCAAAAGAAAAAATAGCAATCCTTCTAACGGATGGGATCGATAATATGAGTATGATTCCACACAGTGAGGTATTATCGATGATAAAAAACAGCAATATTACGCTCTATACGATTGGAATAGGTAGAAACGGTGAGTATGATGCTTGGAGACTTAAAGAGATGGCGGATGCCGGCAAAGGAGTTTTTTTTGAGGCAAATGATGCTAAAACGCTTCAAGCAATCTATGCGCTTATTGATAAAAAAGAGACTACAAAACTTCAAGATAGATCAAGTATTAAGATTACATATCTCTACCATTTTCCGCTTTTTGTTGCGATTTTTGCACTGCTTTTTTTCATCTATCTTAAAGAGAGGATAGAACGATGAGTTTTGTCTATCCGTATGTGTTTCTTTTTTTTCTTGTTCCGCTTTTAGTTTTTATCTATCTGATTATGACAAATAAGAGCAAACTCGATAGGATATTTGAAGACGATCTTTTGGAGAGACTTAAGGTTGAAAAAGGGTTTATGAGTAAAAAAGTAAGAGAGTTCATTTTTTTTACCGCTCTTATTTTGATGCTTGTCGCACTAGCAAGACCCGTGATCTATAAAGGTGAACGAGAAGCAAAGATTGCCGGCGCAAGTTTTTTCGTAGCGCTTGACATTTCAGGTTCAATGCGAAGTAAGGATATCTATCCAAATAGATTGATATTTGCAAAACAAAAAATCATAGAGTTGCTCAAAGATGCTCCTGCAGATGAGGTTGCACTTGGAGCATTTTCCAAACAGGCTTTCATCATAACACCGCTTAGTTATGACAAAGCAACACTTATTGAGATGATACAAGGTGTCGATACAAGCTATATCAATCAAAGCTCAACCGATTTTAGTTCTATCGTAGAGCTCAGTGATGAGATATTTAAAAAAGATACCAAAAAGAATTTGGTGCTCTTTACGGATGGAGGCGATGTGTCGGATGTAAATGCACTTGTATCGCTTGCCAAAGAAAAAGATGTTACGATCTCTATCGTTTTGATTGGCACGCAAAAGGGAGCACCCGTATTAGATAGCAGAGGTGAGATATACCGAGATAAAGACGGCTCTATGATCTTTTCGTACGCCAATAAAGATATATTTGCACTTGCTCAAAAAACAGGAGGCATGGCGGTGGAAGCATCATATTCTAAAAGTGATGTTGATGCTGTTTTAAATCATATGCGCGAAGGAGAAAAGAGCGCCAAAAGCATCATACTCAAAGATCAGAGAGAACTTTTTTATTATCCGTTGGGTTTGGCGATTTTATTGCTACTTATCTCTTTTAGTTCATTGCCAAGGAGACGCTTGTGAGAATTTTTTTGATTACGCTTACAGCACTTGTTTTTTTACAAGGCGGCATCTTGGATTTTGTAGATATCAATAAGGCAAAAGAGGCATATGAGAAGAAAAATTATGATGCAACAATATCACATCTTAATGGGTTGAAAGATTCGCTACAAAAGCCTTCATTGGAGTACAATCTTGGTAATGCATATTACAAAAAAAACAAATATGAAGAAGCACTTAAACATTACAAAAAAGCAAAAGGTGTTGATGAAGCAAATAGGCTCTATAATATGGGCAATGCATATGCAAATAGTGGCGATATCGATGAGGCAATAAAGGCATATGAGGAGTCGTTAAAAATACGTGATGATGTCGATACGAAAAAAAATTTAGAACTCTTAAAAAAGAAAAAAGAACAGCAACAAAAACAACAAGACCAAAAAAATAATGATCAAAAAAATAATGATCAAAACAAGCAA
>JAFGVX010000019.1 GCA_016937775.1 Campylobacterales bacterium
AGTTTTTCTCCTAAATACATTTTTAATTGTACCATTTAGGAATATAACCTCTCTGAATTATTGTCTAAATTATTAGTGGCAGTATAATATTTTTTTGTTAGATAAAATGAGTTATTTAGTTTTTCTTGTATAAAATACAAAATATTAAATAGTTGTATTTAATAAATAATAATTAAGAGATATTAGCACTCATGAACTTTGAACTAAAATATTTTATTATAAATGTTCAGTTTGGAAATAAGTTCTTTGAATAATTAAAGGAGATAATAATGTCTGATACTGTAGCAACTTTTTGGATCATTTCGAAGCAAGGCGAAGTTTTTGAACTAGGTGATTCCCCAAAACCAAGAAAGAAAGAGCTCGCATTCAAATTGACTGAAGAAAATTACAATAGTTGGGGTTATATTACGATTCAAATAAAAGGGGTGAGTTATTCAAAAAATCGCGTTCTTTTAAATGATCATTTTGTTGGTTATTTGGATCCGACGCCAAATGATATATGGGTGGAACAAACACTTATTGTTGAAGTTTATGATAAGCAACTATTTGGAGATGGTCCAACTAATAAGCTTGTGATTGAATCTAATAATCATACTGGTGGCAGTGACGGTAATTTAGACGATTTTAGTTTTAAGCATGTAATATTTCATTATCGAACAAATAGGTAGCAAAAACATAGCAATCACGTATATCAATGATAAGGTGGTGTTGTTAATGTCTGTGCTTTAGAAATAGTATTAGTAGATACACTTATAAAGCTAAGGCGCAACTGATTATGCACGCTTGGAATATGAAGATTATTTTTCCTATAATGTGTTTAAAAAATCGGAGATAGTTAAATATGTCACAATTTAGTAATGTAACAATCAACAAAGAAGCTAATATCTATTTTGACGGTAAAGTTACCAGTAGAACGCTGCTTTTCGATGACGGTACAAAAAAGACTCTTGGGATTATGCTTCCCGGTGAGTATGAATTTAGCACCGAAGCAAAAGAGTTAATGGAAATTCTCTCAGGGGAGTTGGAAATAAATTTGCCTGGGGAGAGTTGGAGGAAAATATCAGGTGGCGAATCATTTGAAGTGCCTGCAAATTCAAGCTTCAAGCTAAAGATTTACAAAGTAACAGACTATTGCTGTAGCTACCTGTAGAAAATTATAGGTATTGCCTTCTTCCATTCTACATATTGAATAAAATTGAAACACTTCTTTATATAAAAATATGACAATTTGACATATTTTACTTAATCTACAAGATAATAATATATAATTTATTTATGCTTATATGCATATAATTCATAAAAGGAGTTCATATGAACATCAAAAAATTGGTTATTGTTATAGTCATGACATTTGGAATGCTGCATGCAATGAGTATAGGTGAGTTAAACAAGGCTTCAAAAGATGATTTAATGGCTATTAAAGGCATCGGAGATAAAAAGGCTGAAACAATCATAAAGGCTAGACCTTATAAATCATTTGAAGATTTACTCAGTGTTAAGGGTGTCGGTCCTGCTCTTGTTGAAAACATCAAAAAAGATGTGAAGAGTAAATAAACTCTACAAAGACCCTCTTGGGTCTTACTTCGTTTTAGAATAAGGTTTTAACTTTATGAGCATTTTCGGTAAAAGAAGTATATCTCCACTGAGTAGCGTAAACATGATAATAACCGTTAAAAATCCAAAATATATCGTAGGAACAAGATTTGAGAATACAAGTACTGAAAAACCTATCATGATGATGAGTGATGTAAAAAGCATCGCATATCCGACACTTTCATGTGCATTTAACATTGCTTGCAGATAGTCTCCTGTTTTATCGTACTCCTCTTTATATCTATGTATGTAGTGGATGGTATCATCAACACCGATTCCTATGGAGATAGCAGCAATTGTTATTGTCATAACATCAAGCGGTATGCCGAGCCATCCCATGATTCCAAAAAGGAGTGATATGGGGACGATATTGGCTATGAGTGCTATAAAGGCAATTTTGAGTGTCCTAAAGAGTAATAAAAACATAAAAAATAATAGTATAAGAACAAATCCTAAAGTTTTGATCTGTGAGTCAAAGAGAGATTGCAGCATATTGTTATAGAGCACCATAAGATTGGAGAGTCTATATTTTGTATCTTTATTTTTTATCACACCTCTTAAATCATATTCTATCTTTTTGATGAGTTCATTTCTTCTGAGATTTGGATTGGAGTCTATGATTCTTGTTGAAATCCTTGCTTCATTGGCTTCGATATTGATATAGGGTCGAAGAAGCAGATCTTTATATCGTTCGGGGAACATTTTATAAAAGAGCGCTAAAGTAATCCCATCTAAATTTTCACCATTATTGAGCAACTTCCCTGTTTTAAGCAGTGATCCTAGTGATTGTACCTTCCCGACTTCAGGAAGCGAGTCAAGATAATCATGAACAGCTAAGATCGTCTCCATCTTATCTTGAGTGAACCAGTATTGCGGGTCATTTGCACTTTTTTCAAATTCATCTTCAAAATCATCAAAAATATCATCATCTTCATTTTCAACAACCACGATATTTTGCTTATCATCGAATTGTATGATTACATCAAGTGGCGTTGTGCCTCCAAGCTCTTCATCGATCACCTCCATACCTTGATATATAGCGGTGTCTTTTTTGAAATAGTTGATAAAACTATTTTCAACGATAAGCCTTGAAGTTCCTGTGAGAGAGAAGATAACTATGATAATACTTGTGATAAAGATAACTTTTTTATCTTTAAGAACAATATTTGCTGCAAAATCAATAAATGAGAATTTGCTACCACGGATAAATGAGTGTTTTTCCTCTTTCCTGGGTCTTAGCATGAGGATAGCCGGAAAGAGTAGAAAAGCAATGATAAATGATGTTGCAACGCCTGCGCTCATCATAAGTCCTAAGTTTTGAACAGGTTTTATACTTGAAAGCACCAATGAGCCAAAGCCTGCAACGGTGGTGATCACGGCAAAGAATGTCGGGTTAAATTTGGAATCCATCGTTTCAACAACAAGTTCTTTTTGAGATATCTTATCGTGTGTGATATCTTCAACTTCTCTGTATCTTACTATGAGGTGGATAACAATTGAAAGTGTAATAATGAGTTGCAATGCAATAAAGTTTGAAGAGATAACAGTCACTTCCCAATCAAAAAATCCAAGCAATCCCGCGGTAGCCACAACGGAAACACTACAGATAACAATAGGGATAAAAACCCACAAAATCCTCCTAAATAACACCCATAAAACAATCATTAAAATCACTAACAAGGAGGAGCCGTAAATGACAAGGTCGTTCTTGACAAAACCTATAATGTCGGATGCTATCATATTAACACCGCCTAAAAACATAGAGCCATCGGCGCCGTATTTTTTCATTACAGCTCTAATGCTTGCTATATCTTGCGCTTCTTTAACTCTTGTTTTATCTCGATAAACTTTAAATTCATTATTTATTTGTTTGAGTTTTATCTTTTCATTTTTGTTAAGCGTAGTTTTTCTGCTTTTTTCCAAAAGGACATTTCTTGCTTCGAGATATTGCGTATATTGATTATCACTCTTAAGATTAAGTACAATCGCCGTGATTGTAAAATCGCTACTTACAAGATTGTTGCTGTAAAATTCGGAAGTAAGAAATTCTTGTTTTACAAGTTTTTTATCAAATTTCTTTGTACTGAGGGTATCAACTCCACCGGCAAGATCTGTAAGCGGAAGCGGTGGGGACTCTACAAGCGGGACATTGAGTATAGAAGTTACGGACTCGATAGCATCTATTTTAAGAAGATCGTCTGATATCTTTTGAATAGTTGCAAGATTGGTATCATCTAGCAAGTCACCTTTTTTTGGGGAAAAAGTGAGAAGCAAGAAGTTTGGACTGTAGTATTTTTTAGAAACTTCTCTTGAAAACGCCAGATCACTATCATTGTCGAGAAGCAATGTTTCAGAAGAGGCATCTATCTCTAATTTTGTTGCATAATATCCTAAGATTCCTACGGCAAAGGAAATTAGGATAAGAACAATAAGCGGGTAGCGTGTTACCCACTTTGAGTAAAACTCTCTTATCATTTAATATCTTCACTTCTTAGTTGAGCGAGAATTTCTTGAAAGCTTTTTTCTTTGAGGAGCCCTGAGAATTGTTGTCTATATGTTTGAATAATGCTCACACCCGAGATATCTACATCATAGATTTTCCAATCACCTTTATTGTTATAAAAATTGTAATTGATAGGATATGTTTCACCCTTACCGATAAGTTCCGTTTGAAGTTGGAGCCTGTTTTTTTGATAGTCTTTGAGCCCGAGTATAACTACTTTTTGATTGTCGTAGAGTGCAAGTTTATCAACATAGGACTGTTTTAATTTTTTTTCAAAAAGCCTAACAAACTCTTTTTTCTCTGAATTTGAAATTGTTGCCCATTGTTGTTTTCCAAGTGCCAATTTAGACATGATGCTGTAGTCAAATACTTCATCGAGTAGATTAAATATCTTTTGTGCTTGTTGATCTTTGCTCAGATTTTTTATACTGAGAATATCAAGTGCTTGATTAATCTTGGCGGATATATCTTTTTCTATCGAGTTTTTCTCTAGGGCAAAAAGTCCGGAAGAGAGCATTGTGAAAAATATTATCATTATTGCTATTTTTTTTAATTTCATATTGTTTTATTACTCCTTAATTTGTTGTTCTCTGAGCTGTTGATAGCTATCTTGTAAAAATGGATAGAGATCAAGCGCATCTTTTTTTATGCTCTCGTAATGTCCCCGCTGTAAAGATGTTTTATTGATTACTTCATATGCTTTTATCGTTAGTCCATACTCTGCATTTTTAGGTATCTTATAATCAAGTGTGTTGTGCCCCATATATGAGAGTGGATTAACAAAGCTGTCGACCATTAATCCTATGGAATCTCTTATATTTGAGGGACCAAAGAGGGGTAAAACTATAGGAATGCCGTCGCCCATACCGTAAAAACCTAAGGTTTGACCGAAATCTTCATCATGGCTTACCCACCCTAAATCACTCTTTGCGGGATCAAAAAACCCCCCAAGTCCAAATATTGTATTGACTACAAATCTTCCTCCCTCAATAGAGGCTCTTTCAAATTTAAACTGCAGTAGGTTATTTGTGAATCTTACGGGAGTTTCAAGATTATATATAAAATTTTTGATTGCTACTCTTGTATCTCCCGGAACGACATGAGCATACGTAGAAGCTGTCGGTTCTAAGATATAGATGTATATTTTGTCGTTTAAGCCTGTAACTATTCTGTTGTATTTCTCTAGCGGATCAGAAGTTTTTTTTGTTTCAAATTCATCATCAAAGTCACTAAATTCATCGTCCACGTCTTGTTCGATAGAAGTATCTGTTTCAAAAACATTTAAAATGTTGTTTTTATCGGCACATCCAACAAAAAAAAGAGAGAGGAAAAAAGCAATAACAATCTCTTTCACTGCCGGTCACCTTCCTTGAAATCATTTTATTTATCGTAGATATTATATTGAAAATTATTAAAAATCGTATTTAATAATTGTGGATTACTTGTGGTTTTGTGAGTTTGTTGTGTTAAATTTTGAATTTATTTTATTAAATTTAGATAAAATGATAGGGATTAAAAGCATAAAAAGAGGTATCAAGGTGAGTAAGAAGAAGATTGCATCGGCTAGGATTGATACAGAGAGTTCGGATTTGCTTAAAGTGCTAAACAATTCATTACCCTTCGATAAGGTACTCTACTTGGAGGATATCAAAGGTTCGTTAGCACATGCTTCAATGTTGGCAAATAAGGGAATCATCTCCGGAGATGATTTTAAGCAGATAAATCTAGGGCTTAATGAGATATTAGAAGAGATTATAAGCGGAAGTTGGGATATCGAGGAAGATCAAGAAGATATCCACATGGCAATTGAGTACAGACTTACCCAAAAGATAGGTGATGCAGGCAAGCGACTCCATACAGCAAGAAGCAGAAATGATCAAGTTGCACTTGATTTTAGACTTTATGTTCAAAAGGAGACAAAAGAGATTGCAGCTCTTTTGCTTAATCTTGTGGAGACATTGCTTGTAATTGCCTCAAAGCATACTGAAACGCTTTTGCCGGGTATGACGCATTTACAACATGCACAACCAATCAATTTCGGATATCATATGATGGCATATGCAAGTATGTTTAAAAGAGATTTTGAACGATTTGAAAGTAGTTATAAACGAAATAATTTTTCACCGCTTGGATGTGCTGCGCTTGCGGGAACACCCCATCCGATAGATAGAGATATGACTGCCTCTGCTTTGGGTTTTGATGCGCCTACACTCAACTGTTTAGATAGCGTGAGCGATAGAGATTTTGCGTTGGAGATTCTTTTTAATATCGCAACAATGATGATGCATATTAGCAGGCTCAGCGAGGAGTTGATACTTTGGAGTAGTAGTGAATTTGGCTGGATAAAATTATCAGACAGACATGCAACGGGAAGCTCGATCATGCCACAAAAGAAAAATCCGGATATCCCTGAACTACTTCGTGGTAAAACCGGTCGGGCTAATGGAAATCTGATCTCGCTTCTGACGGTAATGAAAGGTTTACCGCTTGCATACAATAAAGATATGCAAGAAGATAAAGAGGGGGTCTTTGATAGTGTAAAAACGGCAAAACTCTCTTTGAGTGTTTTAGATGAAATGCTTGCACAGATGGGCATAGATAAAGAGGCGATGGAGCGTGCTTGCAACAAAGGGCATTTGAGCGCAACAGATCTTGCTGATTATTTAGTCAAAAAGATTGGTGTGCCTTTTCGAGATGCATACCATATCGTCGGTAATGTCGTCAATTTCGCAGAAGAGAAAGGCGTAGATATATCAGAACTTGGCTTGAGTGATCTTCAAAGTATTGAACCGAAAATCTCAGAAGATGTTTTAGGGATATTAGACAATAAAGCCTCTATGAACGCTAGAAGATCAAAAGGCGGAACGGCAACTTCGCGAACACTCGAGCAGATAGAGATATTCAAAGGTTGGATTAAAAACGTTCAATAAAAGAGTAGTCTCACATATTTTTGTGAGATTCGTCGTGCATATGTTCCCATTTTAATTTCCCGCCGCCAAGCATATGGAAATGGAGATGATATATCTCTTGAGCGCCGTCATCACCATTGTTCGTGATAAGTCTATAGCCTGTTTTGTCTACACCTATTTTTTGAGCGACTTTCTGAGCAAAAAGAGTGAGTCCGCTCATAGTTTCGCCGGAAACATTTTGAAAACAATCAATGTGCTCTTTTGGAATAATCAATATATGTATGGGTGCTTTTGGGTAAAGGTCGTGAAATGCTAAAAAATTTTCATCTTCTAATACCGTGTTGCTCGGCAACTCTTTATTGACTATTTTACAAAAAATACACATAGATACTCCTCTTGTTTATATTGGAATGATTATAGCATAACTTCAAGCAAGAAATAAATGCTACTATGGTAAAATCTCAAACAAACTTTAGAGAGTTTAATATTGGTATTTTAGCCAAGAAATTAGGATATTATGGAAGATTTAAAGAAAGCATCACAGCTGATTGATCAATCAGCTTCAACAGATGATCTAGAAAAGGCTAGAGTAGAGATTTTTGGTAAAAAAGGACTTTTGTCAAAAGGATTTGTCAAACTCAAAGACCTGCAAGGCGATGAGAAAAAAGTAGAGGCGCAAAGGCTCAATGAGCTTAAAGATACACTTACACAACTTTTTGATACACGATATGTCGAGATAAAAAACAAGGAGATTGAGCAAAAACTTAAAGAAGATGCTCTTGATCTTACACTGTATCAAAACAGTCATCAAACAGCAGCACTCCATCCTGTTGTAGAGACGATGGATAGGATCATAGAATATTTTGTATCTATGAATTTTTCTATAGAAACAGGTCCATTGGTAGAAGATGATTTTCACAATTTTGAAGCTTTAAACCTTCCTAAAAATCATCCGGCACGAGATATGCAAGATACCTTCTATTTCGCCGATAATTCACTCCTTCGAACCCATACATCTCCCGTGCAGATAAGAAAAATGATGAGCACAAAACCCCCTATTCGGATGATAGCTCCGGGAGTAGTTTTTAGAAGAGATTATGATCTAACACATACGCCAATGTTTCATCAAGTTGAAGGGTTAGTTGTCGATGTGAAAGATAAGGTTAATTTTGCGCATCTAAAATCAATACTTACGGAGTTTCTTCTAGAAATGTTCGGTGATGTAAAGGTAAGATTTAGACCAAGTTTTTTCCCTTTTACAGAGCCTTCATCAGAGGTTGATATATCATGCATATTTTGTAAAGGTAAGGGGTGCCGCGTCTGCTCCAATACAGGTTGGATTGAGATACTGGGGTGTGGCATAGTTGATCCTAATGTATTTAAGTCCGTAGGGTATGAAGATGTGAGCGGTTATGCTTTTGGTATTGGGATTGAGAGGCTTGCAATGTTGATTCATGAGATACCCGATCTTCGATCTCTTTTTGAGGGTGATATTCGTTTATTGGAGCAGTTTAGATGATAGTAACAAGAAGTTGGTTGTCAGAGTTCGTTGATCTAGAAGGAATATCTGATGAATCTATATGTGATACGCTTAACTCCATTGGATTAGAAGTTGCAAGTCTTAAAAAGATTATTATTCCCGAGGGCATTGTTGTGGGAAAAATTATTTCATGCGAAAAGCATCCCGATGCCGATAAACTTAATGTGTGTGAAGTTGACATAGGATATGGCGTAAGGCAGATAGTATGCGGTGCGACCAATGTGGTGGATGCTGAATATGTTGCCGTAGCAACAATCGGTGCAAAATTACAAGACGGATTGGAGATAAAACATACACAATTAAGAGGTGTTGATAGTGACGGGATGATCTGTTCTGCATCTGAGCTTGGATTACCAAAGATTGGTGAAGGGATTATGATACTCGATGCAAGTATCGGCGAACTTAAAATAGGTGAGCCTTTGCAAAACTATAAAACAATCAATGACAGTATCATAGAAGTAGAATTGACGCCCAATAGAGGCGATTGTTTGAGTATTTTGGGTGTTGCTCGTGATCTAAGTGCAGCATACAATAGAGAGATGAAACTGATAGATGTAAAACTCTATGAGCATACTTCAAGAGCAGGAATCTCAAGACATGCAACACTTGAGAGTGAAGAAAAGTTCGATATAGAGCTTATCTTTGCACTTGTAAATATTGATGTGTTACGTCTACCTTTGGTTATTGATTTACGATTAGCATTTGTGCAAGAAGAGGCTAAGGACAGTATAACGGCAATTACACTGTATGCTACTTTGTCAACCGGAGTTATTATAAGAGCATACAATGAGGGGTGTTTTGCAAAAGAAGATGAAGTTGCAAAGATTAAGATATCAAAAAATACACAAGAACTTATAGAAGTTTTGGCTTCAGGAAATAGATGCTCCATCGTCGGTGTGAACCAATTTGAAGGATGCGCGCCAATCGTTAACGGAGAAAAAGTATTTATTGAGGCGAGCTATGTCTCACCCCAAAACCTTGCGCAAGCGGATCTTTCTAAAAAAGATATTCCGACAGATAGGTATTATTATAATACTTCAAGAGGAAGTAATCCTGATGTAAATCTTGGTATTAGATATACGCTGAAGCTTCTGGAAAAAAGTTCAAATACCGAGATATATGACGGTTTCTTGACGCATGAACATAAAAGAGAAAACACTATCATTAAAGTATCGATTGCTGAACTTTCTAGAATCATCGGTGCAGACCTTGAAAAGAGTAATGTTATCTCTATACTGAAACGATTAGGTTTTGACGTATCTATCTCAAATGAAGATTTTTTAGCAATTACCGTTCCTCTATTTAGAGCAGATATTGTAAATTCTCAAGATATTGCAGAAGAGATATTGAGAATGATTGGTATAGATAATATCGAGCCAAGAGCACTCTCTTTTGTTGAGAGTTATCATCAAAGGGCAAACCTTGATGAGTATTTGGCAAAAAAAAGTATACGTTATAAGAGCGTAGGCGCAGGATTTTATGAGACAATCAGTTATATGTTTAGCGAGAGAAAATTATTGGAAAAATATGGATTTGAAACAGTTGATGCAAATCTTGAGCTTCTAAACCCTATCGTTGAAGAGCTCAATACATTGCGAACAACACTTCTTATAAATCTTCTTTTAGCAGCAAAAAGAAATGCAAATTATTCGAAACGAACGATACCCCTTTTTGAAATAGGAGCCGTTTTTGATAACAAAAGAAAACAAAAAGAGAAGATAGCGTTTCTTTTTAGTGGCAATAGTGAGTCAGAAAATATAACAAACAGCGGTAAGCCCAAAATAATCTCTGCCGCATCATTTATTGAGAAGCTTGGTTCTGCTATAGGCATAATCGAGCTTGCACCTTGTTCGCATCAAAACGGACTGATACATCCATACCAATCTGCCGATATTGTAATAGAAGGTAAATTGTGCGGATATATTTCCAAACTTCATCTAAATGCACAAGAGGATTTCGGTCTTAAAGATACATTTATAGCTGAGTTAGATGTAAATGCGCTTATAAAAAGAAAAAAAGTAGCAAGTGCGATATCCAATTTCCAAGGAGTTTATAAAGATCTTAGCGTTGTTCTTGCTAAAGATATCGTTTATAGTGACATAAGTGCACAGATAGATGCTCTAAACTTGAAGCATCTAAGGTCGTTTTATCCGATAGATATATATAACGATTCATCTCTGAAGAACGATAGAAGTCTTACTCTTCGGATGTTTATCCAATCGAGCGAAAAAACACTAGAAGATAATGATATAGAAGATGTTGTCTCTTCTATACTTTCAAAACTCGAAGAGAGTTTTGGAGCGAAATTACGATGAAAAGCGTATTGGTTGAAAAAGTAAAAGATTCATTTGAATTTATATGTGACGAGATTGCATCAGATAAATCAATCTCTCACAGATGTGCAATTTTTTCGCTTTTAAGTGATCGACCATCAAAGATAGATAGATATCTTTTAGGTGAAGATACACTCAATTCGCTCAATATCGCTACTCAACTAGGTGCAGATGTAAAAAGAGTCGGCGATAGCATTACAATTACCCCTCCTTTGAGCGTAAAAGAACCAAATGATATACTTGATTGCGGTAATGCAGGTACGGCAATAAGACTCTATAGTGGTTTTTTGTCCGGTTTGGATGGAATGTTTATACTTACAGGAGATGCCTATCTTAAAGCAAGACCAATGAGTAGGGTAGTTGATCCTTTAAGAGAAATAGGGGCAAAAATAGACGGCAGAGAGAATGGCAGGCTCGCTCCGCTATATATACGAGGTTCAAAACTGCAATCTTTCAGGTACCATTCGCCCATCGACTCCGCGCAGGTAAAATCAGCACTCATATTGGCTGCACTTCGCGCAAATGCAACTTGCTACTATAAAGAGGATCTTTTAAGCAGAGATCATACCGAGAGAATGCTTGTCGGCATGGGGGCAAATATCGAAAATGATGAAGATGGTTGGATAGCCATAAAACCCCTCAAGAAATCCCTAAAACCACTTGAGCTTACAGTTCCGGCAGATCCATCAAGTGCATTTTTCTTTGCATTAGCTACGGTGATTACGCCAAATTCAAAGATTGTCATCAAAAATGTATCGCTCAATAAGACACGTATAGGCGCATACAAGGTGCTCAAAAAAATGGGCGCAAATATAGAGTATGAGCTCAAAGAGGATAAGTATGAACCAATCGGTGATATTTATGTTGCATATAACGGTAAACTTAAAGCAGTAGAGGTTTCATCGAAGATAGCGTGGCTTATTGATGAATTACCTGCGCTTGCTATCGCTATGGCTTTTGCAGAAGGCACAAGCGTGGTTAAAAATGCTAAAGAACTTCGAGTAAAAGAGAGTGATCGCATCACCTCTATGATTACCAATCTTCAAAAATGCGGTATAGTATGCAAAGAGTTTGAAGACGGCTATAGTATCACGGGTGGCAATCTTCAAGAAGCTGTTATTGATAGTTATGGAGACCATAGAGTAGCTATGAGTTTTGCAATAGGGGGAATTTTTTCAGGCATGAGGATTGAAGATGTTGATTGTATCGATACTTCTTTCCCAAATTTCTTTGATATTCTCTCAAAGATTACCAAGGTAGAGTTTTGAAGATAGAGCTTGCGAGTTCTTACGGTTTTTGTTTTGGTGTGAAAAGAGCAATTCGGATTGCAGAGCAAAATCCCAACAGTAAAACATACGGACCTCTTATTCACAATAAAGATGAGATTAATAGACTTAAAAACGGTTACGGTGTAACGTATGTTGATAACATGGATGAGATAGAGCCGAATGAATCGGTTGTTGTAAGAACGCACGGTATTCCAAAAGATGAACTTTCTATTTTAAGAGATCAAAAAAATAATATTATTGATGCAACATGCCCATATGTGACAAAACCGCAAAAGATCGTCGAAGAGATGAGTGCTGAGGGTTATGATATAGTGATATTTGGCGATAAAAATCATCCGGAAATCAAAGGGGTTATGAGCTATGCCACGCAAGGAAGTAATGTATATACCGTTTTAGATCAAAGCGAGCTTGAAAAAGAGAAACTTTCAGGTAAAGTTGCACTTGTTTCACAAACCACAAGAAAACCGGAAGAGTTTTTAAAACTTGCCGATTTTTTGATACTCTGTGTTAAGGAAGTACGAGTATTTAATACTATTTGCAATGCAACATTTGAAAATCAAGATGCTACGCAAGAACTTGCAAAAAGATGCGATGTTATGATTGTTATCGGTGGAAAAAATTCATCAAATACTAAACAACTTTATCTTATCTCTAAAAGATTTTGTAGTGATAGTTATCTTGTTGAAAATCAAGATGAAGTCGATCTTAAATGGTTTGAAAATAAACAGATGTGTGGTATTGCCGCAGGTGCATCAACACCTGATTGGATCGTTGAAGAGATTATAAAAAAAGTTAAAACTATCTGCTGAAAATACTCGAAGCAAATTTAATCTAATTATTGTATAATATCGTCAAAATAGGCAAATAAGGAAGAGGAATGAAGTTCGAAGATATCGAAATAGAAGATGTTGACTTTGAGGCGATGCTTGAAGAGTCTTTTAAAAATGAAGAATCAGGAAATGACCTGATTGAGGGCAAGATAGTAAAAATTAATCAAGATGATGCTCAAGCCATCATAGATGTTGGAACGAAAAAAGAGGCGTTTTTGCCACTTGATCAACTTAAAGATGAGGACGGAAATCTTCTTTTTAAAGAGGGTGATGATATCACAGTTGTTGTTACAGGAAGAAGAGGTGATAGGCTCAATATATCTTATGAGCTTGCAAAAAAACAAAGCGCACTCAAAGAGTTTATAGAAAGCTATGATGAAACACAAGAATATATCATAGAGGGTGAAGTTGTCAAGAAAAATAAAGGCGGTTATATAGTCGAGTGCGACGGTTTAGAATTTTTTATGCCAAGAACATTATCTTATTTGTCTCAAAAAAATGATTCTATCGGCAAAAAAGTAAAAGCGGTTATTACAAAAGTAGATAAAGAAAAAAATTCGGTTGTCGTCTCTAGAAAAGAGTTGATTGAGAGAGAAAACAGTAAAATCGATGAGATAGCAGAAGCTCTTTTGAGCTCCAAAGATATCATAAAAGGTATCGTTAAAAAGATAACAAGTTATGGTGCTTTTGTCGATGTGGGTGGAGTTGATGGTCTTGTACATTATTCACAAATCTCACATAAAGGTCCTGTGAATCCTTCAAAATATTTCAGTGAAGGCGATGAGGTAAATGTAATTGCACTTGATTATGATAAAAAGAAAAAGCATCTTTCACTCTCTATAAAAGATGCACATAGTGATCCATGGGCGGATATAGACTCTATCGTTTCAAAAGGCGATACGGTGAGTGTTGTTGTCGGTAATATTGAACCGTATGGTGTTTTTGTTGATCTTGGTAATGACCTTGAAGCATTTTTACATGTTTCAGAGATATCTTGGGATAAAAATGTCAAACATCCTGGTGATCATCTTACAGTTGGTGAGCAGATAAATGTTGAAGTCATAGAGATAGATAAAAACGAGAAACGATTGAGAGTGAGTCTAAAAAATCTACTCTCTAAACCTATCGATGAGTTTTGCACCAATCATAAAATGGGAGATATCCTTAAAGGTGAAGTGACATCGGTTACAGACTTCGGTGCTTTTGTGAAATTAGGTGAACTAGAGGGCTTGCTTCACAACCAAGAGATATCTTGGGATAAATCTAAAAATGCAAAAAATACACTTAAAGCAGGCGATGAAGTTGAAGTGAAGATTATTAAGATAGACAAAGATGCAGGAAAAATATCTTTAAGCATGAAAGCACTCAGTGATTCCCCTATAAAAGTTTTTGCAAAAAAACATAAAGTGGGCGATATTGTTGAGGGTAAAGTGAAAGACAAGAAAGATTTTGGAGTATTTATTGCCATCGAAGATCAAGTGGATGCACTTATCAGAACAGAAGATCTTGCTCCACTGAAACTAGAAGAGGTAGAAAAGGATCAAGAAATAAGAGCAGTCATCGTCTTTATTGATGATAAAAATGATCGTTTAAGAGCTTCCATAAAAAGACTTGAGATGCAAGAAGAAAAAGATGCAGTTGCAAAGGTGAATGCAAATCAAGATGATAGCATGACATTGGGTGATGTATTAAAAGATCAATTAAAAAAATAATTTTAGAGGGGACAATTGTATGCCAAAGCACTTAATTGTGGTTTGTGACCATATTCATCCAAAAGGTCTTGCTATATTAGAGCAAGATCCCGAAGTGGAGATGATAAATGCGGCAGATGAGCCAAAAGAAAAATTAATAAAAGAGATATTACCGAAAGCCGATGTAGCAATTACAAGAAGTTCAACTGATGTGGATGATTTTTTTCTCACACATGCCGTAAATATAAAGGCTATCGTAAGAGCGGGTGTTGGTGTTGATAATGTAGATATTGAAGGATGTTCAAAGCGAGGTATTGTCGTGATGAATATTCCGACTGCAAACACTATAGCCGCTGTTGAGCTTACCATGGCACATATGCTTTCTTGTGTGAGGCAATTTCCATATGCACATAATAATCTAAAGATTGATAGAGTATGGAGAAGACAAGATTGGTATGGTACTGAGCTTAAAGGCAAGAAGCTCGGTATTATCGGTTTTGGAAATATCGGCTCAAGAGTCGGAAAAAGAGCAAAAGCTTTTGAGATGGATGTTGTGGCATACGATCCCTATATAGATCCTTCAAAAGCAACCAATCTAGATATAGCCTATACAAAAGACTTCAAAGATATTTTAGCATGCGATATCATAACGATTCATACTCCTAAAACAGAAGAGACCGTGGGTATGATAGGTAGAAACGAGATAGCAGCCATGAAAGACGGCGTTGTCCTTATTAACTGTGCTAGAGGCGGACTATATGATGAAGAAGCACTTCTTGAAGGGCTACAATCTAAAAAGATAGCTATGGCCGGAATTGATGTTTTCAATAAAGAGCCTGCTATCAATCATCCTCTTCTTGATCTTAATAATGTAACCGTTACACCTCATCTCGGAGCAAATACGTTAGAGTCGCAAGAAAATATTGCTATCCAAGCAGGTGAAAATGCCATAGCGGCAGTAAAGGGCATCTCTTACCCGAATGCACTCAATCTTCCAATTAAAGAGAATGAGCTACCTGATTTTGTGCGACCTTATTTGGAGCTTACGCAAAAAATGGGACATTTATGCGCACAGATACGAAAGAAAAGTGTGATAAAATCCATCAAAGTAGTAGCTCAGGGTGAAATAAGCGAATATATAGAATCACTCGGTACTTTTGCAACAGTCGGGGTCTTGATGGAGTCCCTTGCCGATCAAGTTAATTATGTCAATGCAGAGTTTGTTGCTGATGAGAGAGGAATTGAGGTTGTAAAAGAGAGTAAACCGAATGATAGTGGTTTTACAAATAAAGTTATCGTAAAGGTGACAACACAAGACGGAGTTATAAGATTGGGTGGCACCGTGTTTGATGGAACTGCTCAAAGAATAATTGAGATAGATGACTATCTAGTAGATGTAGAGCCAAAAGGAGTTATGATATTCTTTAGAAATACTGATACTCCGGGTGTTATTGGTGATGTAGGTAGAATCATAGCGCAACATGGTGTTAATATTTCTGATTTTAGGTTGGGAAGAGATGCAAAAAAACAAGCACTTGCTGTTATAAAAGTAGATGGAAATGTGACAAAACAATTGCTTGACGAGCTTGAGTCTTTAGACGCATGCATAAGAAGTGTTGCATATGCGGTACTTTAAGGAGTATTATTTCCATGTTAATCAATATCGTGTACAATATTGATTTTAGACACATAAGGAGAGGATTTTGATTCGTTATTTTTTCTTAACATTTATCTTAATCATACCTCTTTCTGCGGGATTAAATGATCTTAGATTGCAAGATGCTATTGAGATATTAAAGCGGTCGAATTTGGAGCTAAAAAGTGCTGAATTTGATGAAAAAATGAAATATTATGAGGCACAAGCAGTAAGCGGTATGAAGCTCGGCAAACTTGATGCGCAGATGAGTGCTATGCGCTCAAATGATGCAGGAAATGTATTTGGTTTTAAATTGCAAAGTCGTGAGGCAAATTTTGGTGATTTTGGCGCAGGGGAGTTCGATCCGTCAAATCCGGATGTGTTAACTATAGAGCCGTATGATCTTAATTATCCAAAAGCTAGAAATCATTATTTAACAAAACTTACATATTCCATCCCTCTATATACTAGCGGTAAAATATATGAATATGGGAAAATCGCTAAAAAATTAGCACTCATGAGCAAACTTGATACAAAAAAAGTTTTGCAAGAGAAGATATATGAAGTTAAAAAAACTTTTTACGATATCGGTCTTATAGAAGAGTACATTAAAAACCTCTCTTTGATTACGAGAAATATCAAGCAACTTGAACAGACAGTGCAACAGATGAAAAAAGAGGGATTTGCTCTTGAATCTGATTTTTTAGAGGTGCAGGCGCAAGGCGCTGAAGCCGAAAGTATGTTCATCCAAGCAAAGCTCAATAAAGATTTAGCGTATCAATACCTCTCTTTTTTACTCAATCAAGATGTAACTTCTATTGTTGCTCAAGAAAATAGTTTGGCGACTCCAAAAATAATTACAAAAGATGATGTTGTCACTTCTAATCTTGATATAGAAAAAGCTAAAATGGGCTTAGAGGTCAGTAAGAGAGCCGTGAGTGCGCAAAGAGCCAATTTTGGACCGAGTATCGGAGGTTTTGCCGAGTATGGAAGTGCGGACAATGAAGTAAATTTTGATAAAGATAAAGACTTTTATACTGTAGGCGTACAACTTTCTTGGAATATTTTTAACGGTGGCAGTGATTATGCAAATTTAGAGAGAGCAAAAGTAGAGTATCTTAAGACTCAAAAACAGGTCGAGTTGGCACAAAATGGTATCTATCTTCAAGCAAAAAAACTCCAAACAGAGATTTTAAGCACAAAAGAAGAGATTAAGAGTTATCAAACGCAGTATAAGTTTGCATCAAGAGTTTATGACACATACAACGAGAGATACAAAGAAGGGATTGTGCCTATCAGCGATGTGCTCATTAAACAGTCGAAAAAACTGGAAGTGATGACAAAACTTTTAAGTGTCAAAAATAAATATAATACAAAGATATTTGAACTTGACAAGTTACTTAATAGAGGGGAAGAGATATGATAAGAGTTCTATTTTTTGCATTTGTATTGCTTTTTAGTTCAGCGAATGCTGTTGAGCTTATATTGAGCGGTACAGCTGTATCAGACAATCAAAAGGTTTTAGCAAGTCGAAATATGGGATATCTGAAAAAGATAAACGTAGATGAAGGTGACGAGGTCAAAAAAGGAGAATTACTTTACGAGATTGACCCAACAGAATTAAATGCCCAAAAGCAGATGAATAGAAATCAGCTCGATAATGTATTAAAAAATTTAGAGAGATATGAGCGGTTATTTAAAAAGGGAATGGTCTCGAAATATGATCTTGAAAATATGAGGCTTGCGGCAGAAAATCAAAAAGAAATGCTCCGTATCTCGGAAGCACAAGATGCGTATCTTAAAGTTCTTGCACCTAATGACGGTATAATAATATCAAAAAATATGAATGAGGGAGAAATGGTTAACCCAGGAATGCCTGTGGTTGTATTAACAGACCTCACCGACATCAAAATTGTTATAGAAATTAGCGAAAATGATCTCAAAAGTATCAAAAAAGGAGATAAGGTCAAAGTAGAGATTCCCTCAATTGAGTTAAATACGGTTGGAGAGATAAGCTCAATCATTCCTGCATCTAACCCCATGACACATAAGTTTAAAGCAAAGATCAAATTTGACAAGGCAGGAAAGAATGTATATCCGGGAATGTTTGCTCGAGTAACCTTGGAGCTATGATCCATGAAAGAAGATATTAACAGCAACATAAAACCGAAAGATATAGCCGGTAAATTAGCAAAAGGATTTTTGAGAAATCCTCTCACTTCGGTGCTTGCTGCCTTTTTGATTTTGGTAGGGTATATAGCTCTTAGTTTTATGCCAAGAGAAGAGGACCCCCAAATCGCTATTTCCGGTGGTGCTGTTATCGTTGCACTTCCGGGAGCAAATGCAAGTGAAGTAGAAAAAGTAATTATCAATCCTTTAGAGAGGAAACTCAGAGAAATAAGCGGTATAGAGCATATATACGGCATGGCAATGAATGATGTCGGAATCGTAAATGTGATGTACTACATAGGGCAAGACAGAGAAGATTCAAATTTAAAACTCTATGATAAAGTGATGCAAAATTTAGATGTTATGCCAAAAGGTGCGATGCAACCGCTTATTAAGCCTTTTGATATTGATATTGATATACCGATACTCACGGTTGCATTTTACATCAAAGATAACAAAAAAATTAGTGAAGTTGATTTTTATAAAAAGGTGCGAGATATCCAACATTCTGTGAATGCTATAGAGAGCGTCTCTAAGACAAATCTCAAGGGCGACAGAAGAGCGCAGTATAATATCGAAGTAGATATAGGTAAGCTCGCAGGATACAATCTCTCTTTAGGGCAGATAATGATGGCAATTGAGTCTGTCGCAAAAAGCGTCCCCAATGTTAGCGCGACAACTCCTGATGGCAATTTGGTTGTTTTCGGTCTAAAAAATGTCATAGAGAGTGTCGATGATGTAAAAGATATAGCCGTTGCACAATACGGTGGCTCTTTAATTTATCTCAGGGATGTTGCGAATATTTATGAGGGCATAGATATACAAAATAAAAAGATAGCAATAATTACTCATAGAGAAACAAAAGAAGAGGATTTTAGTAGCAATACTCAACAGACAACATTGAGTATCTCAAAACTTGCAGGTACAAATGCCGTTACGGTAGCAAAAGAGGTTAGAGATTATCTCAATACCCAAGAGAGTTCATTTGATAACGCAGGAATAGGGTATGTTGTTACTCGAAACTATGGTGTAAGAGCAGATGATGCCGTTAATGAATTGATGCATCATCTTATTATTACTATCGTTATCATTGCTATTATGCTTATATTTGCACTCGGATGGAAAGAGTCTCTTATCGTGACCTTTACCGTTCCGGCAATTTTAGCGGTAACGCTTTTTATTGCATATCTTGGTGGGCAGAGCATTAATCGTATCACACTTTTTGCCTTTTTACTCTCCTTGGGACTTTTAGTGGATGCTGCAATTATCGTGATAGAAAATATTCATAGACACTTGCACGATCATAATTCTTCGCATGAGAGCATGGACGCACTTTTGATAGAGGCAACCGACGAGATAGGACCACCTACCAATATTGCTACACTTGCGATTATACTCACAATGGTTCCTATGGCATTTGTTGGTGGTATGATGGGTTCATTTATGAAGCCGATACCTCTTAATGTCCCTGTAGCACTTGTCGCTTCGCTTTTTGTAGCGTATATTTTTACGCCATATCTGAGTTTGAAACTACTTAAAAGAGAGCATCATAAAAAGGAGGCAAAGTGAGATGAATAAATTTGAAAATTTTATCTTTTCCATCCTTGATACGCCTCTTAAGAAAAAAAGAGTTTTGCAGGCAACTGTCGCTCTTTTTGTTTTGGCACTTTTAATGTTTCCAACAAAGATAGTTTTAGCAAAAATGTTACCCGGTAAAAGTGATAATACCTTTTCAGTCTATATAGATGCACCAAGCGGTACATCGCTTGCTCAAACACAGGAAATATCACAATGTGTCATAGATGAACTTAAAAATGAGCCTGAGATTCTCAATATGGAGTTATTTTTATCCGGCGGTATTCCTTTGGATTATGCGGGACTTGTGAAGGGCTCAGGTATGAAAAGCAGTGAAAATCTCGCCGAACTTGCTGTCAATCTTACCTCAAAACATGAAAGAGACGAAACCTCCTTTCAGATGGTGCATCGTATTAGACCGATTGTGAAGCAAAAGTGCGAACCTCTAGTGGAGCGTACATCGATAAAATTTATAGAACAGCCTGCCGGTCCTCCGACGATGGCATCTATCGTAGTTGAGGTCTATAGTGATGATGTCAAAAAGATACGCGAAGTTTCAAAGGATGTCATCAAAATCCTCTCGAAAACAGAGGGGCTTGTTGATGTTGATATCGTCGGCGATAAGATATTTAAAAAATACCAACTTGTATCTGATAAAGATCGCATTGCAAGAAGCGGGTTGAGTGTTGACCAAGTAAATAAGATACTCTATCTTGCTTTTGAGGGTATGGTTGTCGGTCATAAGAATACCAAAGATTATAGTGATCAGATACCGATATTTTTAGTACTTGATAAAGAGAGCAAAATCATATCAAGAGAAGATGAGTATGCCTTACGCTCAAAACTCTCATCTTTGCAACTTATGAATTCACAAGGAATGCTTGTTTCTCTGAGTGAATTAGTAGATATAAAAAAAGTAGACTCAAGTCCAACGATTATGCATAAAAATCTTGCACGTATGCAAAATGTGATTGCCGAAACCGACGAAGTTTCACAAGTCTATCCGCTTTTGGATGCAAGAAGTCAGATGATTGACTATTTTAGTAAGGATTATGAGGTTACAAAAGAACCCGGTATGTCAACATATATGTTTGATCTGCATCTTAAAGATAAGAAAACGGGCGAAGAGGTGCTTCTAAGATGGGATGGTGAGATGAAGGTAACACTTGATACCTTTAGAGATCTCGGAAGTGCTTTTATAGCTGCGCTTATCTTGATTTTCCTATTGCTTGTGGTATATTATAAAAGCTTTAAGTTAAGCGGTATAGTGCTTCTGGGTTCATTTCTTTCTATTATCGGAGTTATCTTTGGACATCTTGTTGCTGATATTGTAACAACAGATACATTTTTCTTGACGGCAACTTCACTTATAGGATTTATAGCACTTATGGGGATAAGCTCAAGAAATTCGCTTTTGCTCATAGATTTTGCAAAAAGTCTTATGGTTGATAAAGGGATAGAAAAGAGACGAGCCATAGCTATAGCAGCAGCTACAAGAGCAAAACCTATCGCACTTACCGCAGTTGCAATTATACTCGGTTCTGCACTGCTTGCGAGTGATCCTATCTTTGGTGGGCTTGGTGTTGCACTTATCTCAGGAACGGTTGCTGCGGTATTTGTTTCACTTTTGTTCATCCCTATTTTAATGGATGGCAGTGACGCGATGGACTTCGATACGCAAGAAGAGGCATAACGCCTCAAGCCTTAATCATCCTTGTAGTATAATTTGGTATTCAAATAAGGAGATCATATGGCTACAGTCGGTATGGGAGATATCAAAAAAGGTGTGAGGCTGGAACTTGACGGCAACCCTTTTAAGGTAATTGAGTTTCAACATGTAAAGCCCGGAAAAGGGGCAGCATTTGTGAGAGTAAAGATCAAAAATCTAAGCTCAGGTAAGGTAATAGAAAAAACTATCCATGCAGGCGATAAGTTTGAGGTGCCGAACTTAGAGCAAAAGACAATGCAGTATCTTTATGATGACGGTGAGTTTTTGCAGTTTATGGACACTACAAGTTATGAGCAGATAGGACTCACAAAAGAGCAAGTCGGTGAAGAGACTTTTAGCTTTATGATTGATGGAATGGAAGCGGACATTCTTTTCCATAACGGCAAGGCAATCTCAGTAGAGATACCGCAAACAGTTGTGCTCAAAGTTGTTGAGACACCACCAAACTTTAAAGGCGACAGTCAAGGCGGGAAGAAACCGGCAACACTCGAGAGTGGTGCGGTGGTACAGGTGCCTTTCCATATCTTAGAAGGTGAGATGATAAAAGTTGATACTATAGAAGGCGTTTATCTAGAAAAAGCAAAATAGTAAAAGGGAGATATCATGGCAAACGCGTTAGTTCCTTTAGCAGAGGGTTTTGAGGAGATAGAAGCGGTATCACTTATCGATATCATGCGAAGAGGAGGCATCGAAGTTGTGGTAGCTTATCTTGAGGGTGAGTTTGCGAACAACCTTGTCACTGGTGCGAACGGCATAACCGTGCAAGCAGAAACTTCTATTAAAAATGTGATTGCTGATGATTTTGACATTATCGTATTGCCGGGAGGTTGGGGTGGCACCAATAGACTCGCCGAAGATCACATCGTCCAAGATTTGCTTAAAAGCTTTCAGGTCAAAGACAAATACATAGCGGCTATCTGTGCTGCACCGTATGCACTTCATAAAGCAGGTGTTTTGAGCCAAAAATATACCTGCTATCCGTCGGTTGAAGAGCAGATTGGCAGGAGTGGCTATACTGATAGAGAGAAAGTAGTCATTGATGGCAAAGTAATGACTTCAAGAGGTCCCGGCACGGCTATCTGTTTTGGACTTGCTATCATCAAAGAGCTTGTAGGCATAGAGAGTTACAATATGGTACGCGCCGGCACACTCAGTGAGTTTTGCTAGAGAAACTTCTTTTCTCTGCCCTCATCATTTTTACTCTTTTAAAAATAAGGATACCGTGTATGAAAAGATTATTATTGTTATTTGTCTTAACGGTAAACTTTACTTTAAATGCCAATGAGGAAACCGATGCAAAGATTGCTGCTGGTTGCAAAAAGATTGACAGTATGCATCATTGGGCGATAGATACTACAAGCAAAAACAGTTCGATGAATCACGAGAGCAATATGAGACGCAAGTAGGCTGGGCGGAGACTTGCAGGCTTGATGATGCCTATAGAGCAACTGCGTATAATAATGTTGCACTTACCTATATTTATCAAGGAGAATACCTCAAGGCAGATGCTTGGATAAATCTTCTAAAAGAGGATAAGAAGTCGATTTACAATAGTCAAAAATATAAAGCACAGATTGATAAAGCCAAAAAAGAGCTTGCGGGAAGTTATGTCGGTGAGTATTGGAGCTATTCGGGTAAAGCTCTGTGGGATTCGATAGTTGTGAAGAAAAGTGGTGATAGATATACTATCGCTTATGATGGCTATTATGTACCGCAATATTTTATGTATTATGGTCCAAATATGGGGGAGTTTTCTGCTGAAGTTGCTATAGAAGATAATCATGCAAGATATGCTCAAGATCCAAAAGAGTATAGTGACTGTACATTTGACTTTGTTTTTGAAAAAAATCGTATCCATGTTAAGCAGACCCTCGGCGAATCGTGGACTTGCGGTTTTGGTCATAATGTCTATGCGGGTGGTACTTACTATAGGGTGCAAGGAAAATAACCGAAAAAATTGAACTAAACCTCCTTCGTCTTATTTCTCTTTTACCTCCTTTTCGCTATAGTCTCTTAAGATTTATAGAGAGGTTTTTATGTCTGATCAACCGAAGTTTACACACTTACATCTCCATACCGAATATTCGCTTCTTGACGGCGCCAACAAGATCAAAGAGTTGGCAAAGCGCATCAAAGAACTTGGGATGGATAGTGTTGCTATGACCGATCATGGCAATATGTTTGGGACAATTGATTTTTATAAGACGATGAAAAGTGAAGGCATTAAGCCTATTATAGGGATAGAGTGTTATCTTCACAACCAAGAACAGCTTGATGATAAGAATTCAAAACAGCGATTTCACCTCTGTTTATATGCGAAAAATGATACAGGATATAAAAACCTTATGTATCTTAGTTCGCAAGCATTTCTTGAGGGATTTTACTATTATCCAAGAATCAATAAAAAACTTTTAAAAGAATACAGCGAGGGGCTCATATGTTCAAGCGCATGTTTGCAAGGTGAGGTGAATTGGCACCTCAATTTGAGCGAAAGAAATGTTAATTTCGGCGCAAAAGGGTATGAGGAAGCAAAGAGAGTAGCGTTAGAGTACAAAGAGATATTTGGGGATGATTTTTATCTTGAACTTATGCGTCATGGTATTAAAGATCAATACCGCATCGATAAAGAGCTCATACGTCTTTCGCGCGAAACAGGCATTAAGATCATCGCAACAAACGATACGCACTATAGTAAAAAAAGTGATGCGATGCCACATGATGCATTTATGTGTATATCGATGAACCAACTCTATGATGATCCAAAAAGATTGGGGCATTCGGTACAAGAATTTTATGTAAAATCTCCTCAAGAGATGTACACACTTTTTGCAGATATCCCTGAAATATTAACCAATACTCAAGAGATTGTACAAAAGTGTGATTTGGAGCTTAAGCTAGGCGATGCCACACCTCCAAATTTTAAATTTTGTAGAGATATGGCTGCTCAGTATAAGCTCACTTTGCCGGAGCCTCAAAAAGAGTATTCGCTAGAAAATGACAAAGTTCTTTTTATGTTTGAGGCACGAAAGGGACTTGAAGATAGATTCAAGATTATACCTCCTGAAAAACATGAAGAGTATAAACAGCGTTTAGAGACGGAAATTGAGATCATCAATAATATGAAATTCCCTGGATATATGCTTATCGTTTGGGATTTTGTACGGGTTGCCAAAGAGAGAGGCATACCCGTAGGTCCGGGTCGTGGTTCGGCTGCAGGCTCACTGGTGGCATACGCACTTAAAATTACCGATATTGATCCGCTTCCGTATGATCTCCTCTTTGAGAGATTTTTAAATCCTGAACGTGTCTCAATGCCTGATATCGATATGGATTTTTGTCAGGCAAGACGCCAAGAGATATTGGATTATGTTGTGGAAAAATATGGTAGAACAAATGTAGCACAAATCATCACTTTTGGGAAGCTTTTAGCAAAAGGGGTGATTCGTGATGTCGCTAGGGTGCTTGATGTACCATACACACAAGCAGACGCCTTTGCTAAACTTATTCCCGATGAGATAGGTATCGCCTTAGATAGAGAAGAGGATAAAGAAAAAGATATCAAGCCCGGAGCTATCCAGCAAGAGCCAAAGATAAAAGAACTTATCGAGAGTGATACAAAGATGAAGCAAGTGTGGGAGTTTGCAAAATCACTTGAAGGACTCAATAGAAATGCAGGAACACATGCAGCGGGTGTTGTCATCTCGAATGAGCCCTTATGGTTTAAAACTCCTCTTTTTAAACCAAGTGGCACGGATGCACTAGCTACACAATATAGCGGGAAGTATGTAGAAGAAGTTGATCTCATCAAATTTGACTTTTTGGGTCTGAAGACATTAACCGTAATCGAAGAGGCAAATAAGCTTATAGAAAAAAGACATGGAGCGCGGATAGATTTTGAAAAGATTGATCTAGAGGCGAAAGAGGTCTATGAGTATATCGGCAAGGGGCAGACTCTAGGACTGTTTCAGATTGAATCTGCGGGAATGAAAGATCTTGCAGTAAGTTTGAAGCCTTCAGGATTTGAAGATATCATTGCGATGCTTGCACTCTATCGTCCGGGACCTATGGAGTCAGGTATGCTCCAGGATTTTGTTGAGAGAAAGCATGGTAGAGCAAAGATTAGTTATATGTTTCCGGAACTTGAGCCGATACTGAAACCTACATATGGTGTTATTGTCTATCAAGAACAAGTCATGCAAATAGTGCAGACAATCGGTGGATTTAGTCTTGGTGAAGCAGATTTGGTAAGACGCGCGATGGGAAAAAAGATCAAAGAGGAGATGGATAAGCTCAAAGCAGACTTTGCCGACGGGGCACAGAAAAAAGGATTCGACAGAGTGAAAGCTGAGGAGCTTTTTGAGCTTATCGTTAAATTTGCAGGCTACGGGTTCAATAAATCTCACTCAGCCGCATATGCGATGGTTACTTTCTATACATCATATATGAAATGTTTTTACCCTACGGAGTTTATGGCTGCACTTTTAACACTAGATAAAGATAATACTGACAAGATTGTCAAATATGTTGTTGAGCTTGAAAAGATGGATATCGAGCTTCTGCCACCAAATGTCAATCGTTCCGATCTTGTCTTTAAAGCAGATTACATCGATGATAAAGAGGTTATTCTCTTTGGACTTAGTGCTATCAAGGGAGTGGGAGACATTGCGGTAAAATCCATTATTAAAGCAAGAGAAGAAGGGGTGTTTGACTCTCTTTCTGATTTTCTTTCTCGTATTGACTCCTCCAAGGTCAATAAAAAAGTGCTTGAATCACTCATAAAAGCCGGTGCACTTGATGAGCTTGGACATACAAGGCATGCGATGCTAGAGCAAATTGAGGCTTTAGTTGAAGGTGCATTTAAAGCTTCACAAGCAAAGAGGATGATGGAAGGCTCACTCTTTGGAGAGAGCGAGGAGATGAGCTTGTCTACTATTGAGATAAATGAGATGAGTGAATATGATTTGAAATATATCCTTGAGATGGAAAAAGAGACACTCGGATTTTATGTTTCAGGCCATCCTTTAGATGATTATAAGGCAGAAATAGAGAATCTAGAATATACCCTAAGTTCAGATATAAATGATCTTGCAAACGGTTCACAAGCTCTCTTCATAGGGAAAGTAGAGGAGATAACCGAAAAGATATCTAAAAAAGGCAATAAATTTGGCATCGTAACGCTTTTGGACTATTATGGTAGTATCGAGTTTTTGCTTTTTGAAGATAAACTCAAGGAGCTTAAAGAGGATTTTGATCTCTTGAAACCCATCGCTTTTAAGGTAAAGGTTAAAAAAGAGGAGGGGAAAACAAGTTTTGATGTTCAAAGGATTATAAGACTCAAAGATGCAAAAGCAGCAAGAATCAAAGTGCTGAAAGATGAAAAGGATGAGAGTAGAGAGATAAAAAAGAGCCATCTTCCTTTTTCTGTATTTGTGGATGATTTAAATGATGATACGATAAAAAGTATATTTGATATCGTATCTTCAAATCCGGGAGAATATCCGCTTGAGCTTTGTCTTAGAGGCAGTAGTGCGGATGTTGTTATAGAATCAAGCCTCAGAGTTTCACAATCATTTGTGAAAGATATTGAAGCTTTGGGTCTTGATATTAGATATCCCTAATGTTATCTATTGTGAGCGCAATTAGGAATATATCTATTGATTGCATTCTCCCCATAGTGTTTATCGCCAAGTAAATCTTCATTACCCGATACATTTTGTGCTTTTACGCCTACATTTGTCTCATAGAGTCTTACATAAAGTGTTGCATTGTTCTCTTGCGTTACATCTAAGGTAATGCTATTTGAGACGAGCTTGTTACCTATTTTTGTTTTGATGTTTACAGGTACTTTGCCGTAACAAACATTTGTTTCTATATATTCATTCGGCAGAAGAATGCCCGTGAGCCTTCCATGGACGAAAATAGTTGTGGAAAGTTTACTATTTCCTGCATCTCTATAAAAATATATCTTTGCATCACCTTTTTTATGATTAATTATACTTGTTTCAACTTTTGAAGAGCATCCGCTTAAAGTGAAAAGAGCGAACAATATTGCTAATACTCCTAGGATATATTTCATTGAATTCCTTTTAAGTTTAAGATTGAACAATCAGCAAGAGCGACTATTTGCTTTTCTCTTGCCGGATTGATTATAGAACTACATGACCGACATCTGCTTGAACCCAGATTTGAGTCGAAGTGCCCGATGTGTCGGTATAGACATTATAAGTGATACCATCTTGGTTGGTTTGTCCGCTAGTAGCCCAGCCGTCTAGATGAACAGTATCGTCAGCGTCACCAAGTATCTTAAGCGTAGTTGCGCTATTGCCTGTGATATCTAAAATATCAGATGATGATAGATTCTCAAGCGTTATGCTTGCATTGGTAAGATCAAGTATTTCTACATTATCGATAGGGTGATTTGAGCCATCAAATGTACCAAAATCAAGTATGACATCTTGGTTGAAAACGAGTGTATCAACTCCGAGTCCCCCATTTGCGCTATCTCCAAAGTTATTATAGACTATACTATCATCTAATGAGCCACCAATAGTGGTCGTGGCTACACTGCCTGTGCTGTCTATCGATGTTACTGAAGATGTTATAGCATCCGTATCTGTTGAAGTTAAAGGATTAGGAGAGATTATCGAGACAACCGCATC
>JAFGVX010000104.1 GCA_016937775.1 Campylobacterales bacterium
CAAAAGTGTGTTTTGAAAGCTTGTATCTTTTGAAGCAATAATGACTGCGTTATGCTCATTGAACTTATCTCTATTGGCAACTACCGGCAAAAGTGTGAGTGGTGCAACTTTTGGCTTTAGCTTCAAAAGGAGTGCATCTCTATACTCCCAACAGAGTCCTTTCTCTTTGAGCCCAATATTGACTAAGAAATTATTGAACCAAGGAAGTGGTAAGGGGTCAAACTCCTCTTTTATCTCTTTTGATACAGTTAAAATATTTTGAGAAATCAATTGTGCCTGTTTGGTATCAAGTCTTTTATCAAGGGTTTGAATTTGAATCGCTAGAGAATCAGAATTAATGGCAGGTTGATTGCCGCATGCACTCAAAAAAAATGCTAAAAGAAAAAATGAGATAAGCCTAGCGAATGCTTTGAGCAAAGATTACTCCATCGATACCTAATCTTGCAACAATCTCAAGCTCATCCTCATTTTCTATGGGAACAATAACTTTAGCAATCCAGAGATATTCATTGGCGATTGCTTGTATCTCTTTTGCAACATCTTGAGCACAAAGCAGATAAGAAGCACCAAGCGCACTTGCTATAAGTGCCTCCTTGGTACTCTCTACTTCAAGTGCAAAATCAACATTTTGCTCTTTACAATAAGTTGCGACATCCAAAGAGTTCAAGCCCAATAAAATAACAGTACTTGAAGAAGTGCTTGCTACCTCTTTTTGAGTGCTTACCTTACACCAAGGTCTGCTTGGGATAAGATCATATCCAAATATCAGCATCACTTCCTCCTACAATCACTACAATAGACTTTATCATCTAACACTTTTGTTTCATCTTCGCTTACAAATGCTCCGCACCCGTCACACTGAACCATCGTTTTGGAATCATCTTTTGATCTTGGCAATGTAAATTTACCGCCAAACATTTTGTACAGAGCAAATCCAATAATCAAAAAAAGTATAATTTTAAGCAACATCAACACTCTTTATGTACAGATAGTTTCTTCTGTTTTTTTGTAATATATCATAAGATAGCTGATAGCTTGATATCCCCTCTAGCTCATCAAAGACCCTGCTGCCTTTGTAGAGTAGATACTGTGTCTTTGCTCCTCGCACATCTTTTGTAAGTGAGAGCATCATACCGACATCGCTCACTGCTCTTGAGGTTATGAGATCAAACTGCTCTTTGAGTTTTTCAACTCTCTTTTGCTCGAAAGTGACATTATTCATCCCCAACTCCAGAGCAACATAACGCATAAATCCGACTCTTTTTTTGATAGGCTCACAGAGTGTAAAATGTGAATCTTTGAGAGCAATAGCCAGCACAAGACCCGGGAAACCCGAACCCGTACCGACATCTAAAATGTTTTTTGGAAAGTCTATCTCTGTTAAGGGAAAGAGTGAATCAAGGATATACTCATAGATGCCTACTCTCTCTTTTGCGCCCGTGAGATTATGAACTTTATTCCATTCAAGGAGGATATCTGTAAATCGCTCAAGCGCTTGAATGCTCGCTTTTTGAAGCTGCAGCCCCTCATCTTCTAAGATACTTTTTAGATCCGGCATCGCTTTAGAGTAGATGCCCCATCTGCTCTTTTTTTACCTTCAAATACCCCTCATTTTGTTCTGTAGGATTGGTGATAAGAGGCACTCTCTCCACAATCTTCGCACTCTTTAGACTACTTATCTTCGAAGGGTTATTGGTAATCAGCTTGATCTCTTTGATGCCAAAATACTCCAAGATAAAATCAACAACATCGTAGGTACGCTCATCTGCTTTGAAGCCAAGCTTTAAGTTTGCCTCTACGGTATTGAGTCCTTGATCTTGCAGAGCATAAGCATTGACTTTGTTGAAAAGTCCTATGTTCCTGCCTTCTTGACGATGGTAGATGACCATACCGCCTTCTTTGTGGATGAGTTTCATGGCTGCGTCAAGTTGTGCACCACAATCACACTTGCTTGACCCAAGAACATCACCAGTTAAGCACTCAGAGTGCACTCTTACAAGCGGTGTTTCAGGCATAGATTCTGTATATATAGCTAGATGCTCTTGCTCTCCCTCTTTGAATGACCGGATGATAAAATCACCATGCCTTGTAGGGAGTTTTGCTTTTTCTGATACTTTAATCTCATTTTTCATAATCGGGATTATACCTTAAATGTCATAAATCTAGAAGTTTTTTAGGAGAATTTTTATCTCTTTTTCAACTAAAGTTTTATGAAGCAGGTATCAAGCGATAAAATGAAAATTTAAATAAAATTTATCTTGGCCTTTATCTCATCATCTATTTTTAAATCATCTGTAGTCAATTTCGTACCATAAGAGAAGTTAGCTTTTTTTGTCCCCATCATCTGCCACCATCCAACACCATTACTGTTTGTACTGCTTACACTATAATGAGAACCAACGATACCCAGCGCTTGCACCAACTCATCTGTAAACTCCAAAGTAGCTTCGTATCCCACTGTTTGTATATGCCCATTGGTTTCAAAATCCTCTTTTTGGCATTGTCCATCTTTTGAAACATACATAGCAATATTTTCAGGAATTTGCTCTAAGTTTTCTGCGTCCAATGTTATCGTACAACTATCATTCATGCAACTATATCCGGATGATAAA
>JAFGVX010000020.1 GCA_016937775.1 Campylobacterales bacterium
AAAAGTGAGCATAATTCGAGCGAGATTATAGAGAAAAAAGAGTTAGCCTATGAGTGGGTGAGCCGTTTTCACACCAAAAGGCATAAAGAATTTTTGGCATGGATAGAGCAAAATGATCTCTTAACCCCTTTCTATAGAGCACTCCTTTGGGGTGTGCATAGTGTTGGCGAGAGTATCAATAGATGGCAAGTGAGTTGGAATCGTCATATCCTCTGCACAATCAATCCTTCATTGCTTCAAAAGTTTGAAGGGAATAGCAAGGCAGTGATGGAGTATCTCCATGAACATAGTCTCTTTGATATGGATAATTTAGGGGTCATCAGTGATCGCTCTTACTCTGTTTTGGATGAAGATGAGCATGGGAAACATAGGGTGCTTAGCTATGCTGAGGCTTTCAAGGATGAGGTTACGGATGCCACAAAAAGACTCCAGGAGCTTATCGATACTCTTTTAGTTTTAGAGGATGTGGTGTATGAGGAAAAAGAGGAGTGGATCGCCTATTTTGAAGCGATACAAAACGCGTTTAGTGAAAGCAATGTTACGGCTCTGCTTGCGCGTTGGCAAGATGTTGATAGAGCTTGGATGCTTATCGATACACCACTTCAAGTAGGTCATCCGCTTGAGTATTATGAAGATCATTTTAGAAAAGCAGTAGCTTTAGAGTGGGATGCAAGGATAATAAATCCAAGATTACAAACAAGCTCACACACAAGAGATAATATCAAAGGATTTACAGCCGAACTTGCGAAGGAAATAGGCGGAAATGCTATAAGCATTGCTAAAAACAATATTTTGCAAGTTGATAAAACACAACTTTATATCGGTCAGCCAATGCTCTATTATGCAGCGGAATTAAATGGATTATTTTCAGCTCAAGTAGTACCAAATGATAAAATGGTTTCAGATAAATATGGGCATAAAATATTTGCTTATAGTGATTTTGTTTTGGCATCAAAACTTGCAAAACCAACAATGAAGTTAAGCGTTGAGATAATGGGTGAAGAGTTTGTTAAAAGAAGTAGAAATTTTGCTAAGCATTGTCCATCTCTTTGGCATGAAGTATATGACATTTCTACCATTGGTCACGAGTTCGGACATATATTGTGGCTAGAGGGCAATACAGAAGGAACCATGAATAAAAGCGGACAGTTCAAAAATATCGAAGAGTTCAAAGCAACGGCTGGCGGACTTATGGCATTTTTTCATAACGAAAGAGAGAGTTTGAAAGAACATATCGTCGATGATTTGGTTAGTAGAAGCATAGGGCTTATGGCGTGGAGAGAAGTGGGAGAAGTGCTACCGTATTATTGTGAGGGACTTATACATCTTGATATTTTATTTGGCTCAAAAGTTATTACCTATAAAGATACAATAGTTATAGATTACAGTCGATATGAAGATATGAAAAAGGACTATATCGAGTGCTATAAAAATTTAGCCACTCATTATGTTAACAAACTAGATGCAAGTGAATTTTTAGATCAATATGCCATCAAAGATAAAAGTGTTTATTTGCCTAAAAATAAAGAAATAAAAGAATTTGTAGAGCACTATTATACGAGATACAAAGTGATTGGACAACAAAGTGTTCAAATCGAGGGCGTTTAAATAGGAGAATATCTTTACCAATCTCTAATAGGCTTTGAGGTATAATGTCTGCGATTTAAACATAACTACAAGGAAGAGAATGTTACTCTTTACGCCCGGACCAACACCCGTACTTGAATCTGTCAGACAAGCAATGGCAACACCTACTATCCATCACAGAACACCTGAGTTTGAAGCTATTTTTGCACAAGCAAGAGCATCACTCTTTGAGCTCTTTGGCATGGAAGAAAATGTAATGTTAGCTGCAAGTGGAACAGGAGCCATGCAGGCGTGTATACTCAATCTTTGTAAAACTAAGATACTTACGATTAATGCAGGTAAATTCGGTGAGCGATTCGGTAAGATAGCCGATGCTTTATCTATCCCCAAAGTTGAGCTTTCTTATGAGTGGAATACACCTGCTGATCCTCTAGAAGTAAAAGAGGCATTACTCCAAAATCCTGATATTGATGCGCTTGCGATCCAAGTAAGTGAGAGTGCGGGCGGATTAAGACATCCTGTCGAGGCTATAGCAAAGATTGCTAAAGAGATCAATCCAAGCATTATGGTAATTGTCGACGGGATCACGGCGGTCGGGGTAGAGCCTATCGATACGACTCATATCGATGCACTTATTGCGGGAAGTCAAAAAGCATTTATGTTGCCACCTGGACTTGCCACGATAGGGCTTTCAAAAGATGCTGTGGCAACTATAGGCGAAGGGAGAGATTATTACTTTAATCTTGCAACCGAGATAAAAAATCAACGAAAAAATACCACGGCATGGACGGCGGCAACAACACTTATCATCGGGTTGAATGCGATGTTTGATGAGGTTAAGAAAAATGGAGGCATCGAAGCACTCTATGATGATACGCAAAAAAGAGCCAAAGCAACTATAGCATCTCTGCGTGCTTTAGGTTTAGAGATATACCCACAAACACCAGCACTTTCAATGAGTACGGTTATTGACGTACAAGCAGAGGATATTAGAAAGATACTCAAAAGTAAATACCAAGTCAACATAGCAGGAGGACAAGACCACCTCAAAGGCAAGATATTTAGAATCAATCAGATGGGAATTATCCCTGCTTATGAGATAGTTTGGGTACTCAATGCGATTGAACTTGCACTTGATGAGCTTGGGCGAAGAGTATTTGACGGTGAAGCTTCGCGCATTTTCAATGAGGTCTATTTTAAAGGGTCATTTTCATGATATTTGAACACGAGATACCAAGTGGCTCAAAACTCTATTTCGGCAAGAGCGCAAAGATAAAAAGAGAGATTGAGGCAAAGGCGAGTACGCTTCTTGAAGAGCTTGGTTTTGAAGAGATAGTTACACCGATATTTTCTTATCATCAGCATGATGCATTTGATGATATGAGTGAGCTTATCCGTCTTAATGATGCAAGCAATCACACCGTTACGCTTCGAGCAGATTCAACGCCTGATGTTTTTAGGATTGCAACAAAGAGACTTGCAAGAAGTCAAGAAAATAAAAAATGGTTCTATATCCAACCGACTTTGGCATATCCTACAAAAGAACATTATCAGATAGGTGGCGAGATTATTGAGGGCAGTTTTGAAGATATCCTAGATGTTGCAATCAAAATATTCGATGAGATAGATATTAAACCGCTTCTACAGATAGCAAATATTAAGATACCGGCATTACTCCATACGAATTATGGCGTGCCTGCTGAGGCGCTTAAGTTGTTGCAATTAGAGAAGATATTGGACTCTAAACATACATGGATGCCGGCACTTGCTGCTATTCAAACGATGAATGACTTTGAGGATTTGAGCATTTATCCGCAAGATATAGCAGATGAGTTGGGTCTTATGAGAGAAAAAGCGCAAAAGATTAGTTATCCAAATATTATCTTTTCGCCACTCTATTATGCGAAGATGCGTTATTATAAATCTTTGATTTTTAGAATGTTTAGTGCAAACTCTTTACTTGCGATGGGCGGAGAGTACATTATAGAAGATACAAAAGCAGCAGGATTTGCCGTCTATAATGATGAGTGCATATCGATAAAGTTAAGAAGTTTTGAGGAGATACATTGAGTAAAGCAGATATTATCGTCGGTCTACAATGGGGTGACGAAGGAAAAGGAAAGATAGTCGATCATATGGCGAGCAAGAATGATTATGTTTGTAGATTTTCGGGAGGACATAATGCAGGTCATACTATTGTCGTCGGAGATAAAAAATATGCTTTACACTTGGTTCCTTCGGGAGTTTTAAGCAAAGAGACCAAAAATATCATAGGCAACGGTGTTGTTCTTTCACCAAAAGATTTTATAGAAGAGATGGCGCAGTTTGATGATTTGGACGGAAGACTTTTTATATCGGATAAAGCGCATCTATTGCTCTCATATCATGCTATGATAGATCAAGCATCAGAGAAGCTCAAAGGCAAAGGTGCTATAGGCACGACAGGTAAAGGGATCGGACCTGCATATGTGGATAAGATTGCAAGAGTGGGGCATCGTTTGGGCGAGTTACAAGATTGTCATAAATTGGCAAAAAAAGTCATTGCACATTTAGAGCAAAATCGAGATCTTTTAGGAGTGCTTGGTGTTCCGATTCCAAGTGAAGATGAGCTCATAGCCGAGCTTGAGTCGTACAAAGAGGTACTTTCGCCTTTTATTACCGATACGACACTGATGATTTGGGATGCACTTGCAAATGATAAAAAAGTATTACTCGAAGGTGCGCAGGGAACGATGCTTGATATCGATCACGGTACATATCCGTATGTTACAAGCTCTACAACGATCAGTGCAGGTGCTTGCAGTGGCGTAGGACTCAATCCTAAAGATATAGGTAAAGTAACGGGTATTGCAAAGGCATACTGTACGCGAGTCGGTAACGGTCCTTTCCCGAGTGAAGATTTCACTCAAGAAGGCGAGCTTATAAGGGAAAGGGGTCAAGAGTACGGAACAACAACCGGCAGACCGAGAAGATGTGGATGGTTTGATGCGGTAGCGCTCAAACATGCCGTGAGAGTTAATGGTGTTGATGAGATTGCATTGATGAAGCTTGATGTTTTAGATGGTTTCAAGGAGATAAAAGTATGCGTCGCATATGAGGTGGACGGTAAAGTCATAGACTATGTGCCATATCTCCTTGAGGATGCAAAGCCTGTATATAAAACCTTTCAGGGCTGGGGAAAGAGTAGCGGTATTCGCACATTTGACAATTTGCCGCAAAGCGCAAAAGAGTATATATTGGAACTTGAATCACTTGTAGGCGCAAAGATTAGAATCGTTTCAACAAGTCCACAAAGAGAAGATACCATCATACGATAAGGAGCGAGAGCGTGAGATTAAAACCAAACCAAACAAGATATGTAGCAACAAAGATAGGGATAGATCTAGCCAATGCCTCTTTTGTTCATCTGCCAAAAGGTAAAGATGTAATTGTCGAGACCGCTAAAAAGATTATAGATGAAAATCTCAAACAAGAGCATGCGCTTGACGCGAAAGTCAAAGAGCTTTTGGAAGAGAATTTAGAAGAGATAGAGTTTCAGCATGTAGATGAGAGACAACTTTTTTTTATGATCAAAAAAAAGATGGCTCCCGAATTCGGTGTCATTATAAACTATGATGACAGGTACAATGATCTAGCTCACAAGATACTCGATGAGCTTTATGAGAACTACCTAGCAGAATATGATGTCAATGAAAACCAAGTGAAAAATGTTATCTTTAAATCTTTTAAAGCATTTGCAAATGCTTTTGAGGAGATAGATGATATTGTCTATAATAAAATTAAAAATATGAAAAAAGATATCATTCCCGGCTCACAAGATTATGAGCTTTTGTATGAGCGACTCTACCAAGAAGAGCTCATCAGAAGAGGCATGCTCTAATGGGAAAAGTATCTATTTATCTTGAAAATGGAATTTTTTTAAGTGCAAATAGTTTTGGTGCAAGCGGAACAAGTGTTGGAGAAATAGTTTTCAATACTTCTATGAGCGGGTATCAAGAGATCATTAGTGATCCGAGTTATGCAGGGCAATTTGTGACATTTACGATGCCCGAAATCGGCAATGTTGGATGCAATGAGCAAGATATGGAGAGTGGAGGCGCATACTGTAGCGGTATCATCGTTAGAAATCATCAAGAGCGACCCTCAAATTTTCGATGCGAAGAGAGTTTAGATGCATTTTTGAAAAGATACGGCATTTTAGGTATCTGTAATATTGATACACGATATCTTACAAAAGTGCTTCGTGAAGAGGGTTCTATGATGATGGTTGCTTCAACCGAAACTCACGATAAAGATGCACTTGCAAAGATACTCAAAGATACTCCTAGAATAGAAGAGATAAACTATATAGAAAGAGTGAGCACGAAAGAAAGCTATAAACATACAAGTGGTGTATATGATATTGCTTCTTTTTCATACAGCAAACCAAGCACATCAAAGAAGATTATCGCACTTGATTTTGGAGTGAAAAGAAATATCCTTAATAATCTCGTGAGTGCAGGCTTTGAGGTAGAAGTTGCGCCAAATACTATGAGTGCGCAAGAGATCATCACGAGATATAATGCAAAAGAGATAGGTGGCGTCTTCCTCTCAAACGGACCAGGCGATCCGCTTATTTTGAAAGATGAGCATGCAAAGATCAAAGAACTTTTAAAAGCAAAAGTCCCTATGTTTGGTATTTGCTTGGGGCACCAACTCCTTTCTATCGCACATGGTTATGATACATACAAGCTCAAATTTGGTCACCATGGTGGCAACCATCCTGTAAAAAATATAAAAACAAACTCTGTTGAGATAACGGCACAGAACCATAACTATAATGTTCCTGAAGAGATAAAAGGTATCGCTGAAGTGACGCATATCAATCTCTTTGACGCAACGATCGAGGGAGTTATCTATAGAGATACGCCGACACTTTCTGTACAGCATCACCCGGAAGCGAGCCCCGGACCGCAGGAGAGCAGTTATATATTTAAACAATTTTTTGAAATGGTAAAGTAGGTACAAGATGAGTATAGCAATTCTTTTTGGAGGCTCAAGTTATGAGCATGAGATCAGTATCGTGAGTGCAATCACGATGCAAAAGGTCTTCAAAAAAACACCTTTAGTAAATATATTTGTAAGCTCAAACAGAGAGTTTTATCTTATTGAACCAAGAGATATGAAATCATCCACTTTTAGTTCCGGTGCGTATAAGAAAATGCAAAAACTTGAGATAAAAAAGGGTGGCTTCTTTGTTTCTAAAATGTTTGGTGCCAAAGCAGTAGAATTTAATACACTTCTAAACCTGATTCATGGAAGAGATGGCGAGGATGGTAAGATTGCTTCACTTATGGAGTTTTTTAGTATCTCCTATATTTCTTCAAGGCTTGAAGCGTGTGCTATGAGTTTTAACAAACTCTATACGAAGTTTTATGCACAGAGCATTGGGGTTAAAAGTCTTGATTATCAGCTTTTAAACAATGAATCTATGCGTGAGGTGTTGTTGCCGTTTCCTCTCATAGTAAAACCATGTCGCCTAGGAAGTAGTATCGGCGTGAGTATCGTTAAAGATAAGAGCGAACTTGATTATGCTCTTGATGTTGCTTTTGAGTTTGATAGCGATGTTTTGCTTGAGCCTTTTATCGCAAATATAAAAGAGTATAACCTTGCAGGATGCTATACAGATAAGTGGGAGCTTTCAATCGTTGAAGAGCCGAAGAAAGATGAGTTCTTGGATTTTGACAAGAAGTATCTTGATTTTTCGCGAGACGGTAAAGCAGTTGCCGCAAATATCTCACAAGAGATTCAAAACTCCATAGTAGAGAGTTTCAAGGCAATTTACGGTGAGTTATTTCAAGGAAGCATTATACGATGTGATTTCTTTGAGGTAAACGGCGAAATATATCTCAACGAGATTAATCCAATACCGGGTTCTATGGCGAACTATCTTTTTGAAGATTTCGAAAATATGGTTTTGCGATTAGCAAGTGCTCTTAGATTTGAAAAGAAGATTGAATCGAAATATGCCTATATCAACTCAATACAAAGTGCAAAAGGAAAGGCTTAAGCTTAATTATTTTTTAACTATTATATCTAATTAGTAATAAGCATATAAAATCCCCCTTTTCACCCCATATTTTATAAATTTATTCTAAAAGCAGTTTTCCTTCTTTTTTAAAATATCTACAAGTCCCCTATTTCAGGGCTCTCTTTGCCCATCTGTTTATTTTTGTTAAAAAAGTGTTAAAAAATTTATATATATTCGTCAAATTTAAGCTTCATTTGTTAAAAAAGTGTTAAAATTTGTTTTGAATGTTATATTTTTATGACATATATTTTCTCTAATAAGGAGGTTTGCATGCAATCAAATGCTGCATTGGAATATGATTATTCTGTTGCAAAATTGTTTACATACACGACGATTTTGTTTGGAATTCTTGGTATGCTTATTGGTACGCTAATAGCTGCTCAAATGGCATTTCCTGAGCTTAACTATCTTTTAGGTGAGTATGGTACTTTCTCAAGATTGAGACCACTACACACAAATATAGTTATCTTTGGATTTACTTTAAGTGGTATCTGGGCCACAGCTTACTATGTAAGTCAAAGGGTTTTGAAGGTCTCTATGGCTGAATCAAAATTTTTGATGGCATTGGGTAAGATTCACTTTTGGCTATACTTTTTTGGAGCACTTGCCGCGGTTATCACACTAGGCATGGGTATCACACAATCAAAAGAGTACGCTGTATTTGAATGGCCTATAGATGTTGTTATCGTTTTGATTTGGGTAATTTGGGGACTTTCTCTTTTTGGTTTGATTGGAATTAGAAGAGAAAAATCACTTTATATCTCTATGTGGTACTACATAGCAACATTCCTTGGAATAGCTATGCTTTATCTCTTCAACAATATGGCAGTTCCAACATACTTTGCTTCAGGCGGATATGGAAGCATTTTCCACTTTGTTTCAATGTACTCAGGAACAAATGACGCACTTGTTCAATGGTGGTATGGACATAATGCTGTTGCATTTGGTTTTACCGTGCCTATCATTGCAATGATCTATTACTTCTTGCCAAAAGAGTCAGGTCAAGCTGTTTACTCATATAAACTTTCACTTCTTTCTTTCTGGGGATTGATGTTTGTTTATCTATGGGCAGGTAGCCACCACCTTATTTGGTCAACAGTTCCTGACTGGATGCAAACTATGGGTTCAATCTTCTCAGTTGTTCTTATCTTGCCTTCTTGGGGTAGTGCAATCAATATGTTGCTTACTATGAAGGGTGAGTGGAATCAGTTGACTGAAAATCCACTTATCAAACTCATGGTACTTGCTTCTACATTCTATATGCTTTCAACTATCGAAGGTCCAATTCAATCTATCAAATCAGTTAATGCTATCGCGCACTTTACTGACTGGATTCCGGGTCACGTTCATGATGGTGTTCTTGGTTGGGTTGTATTTATGATTATGGCGGCTCTTTTCCATATGGCTCCTAGAATGTTCAAAAAAGAGATATACTCTAAAAAACTTATCGATATGCAGTTTTGGTTGCAAACAACAGCAATCGTTCTTTACTTTACATCTATGTGGATCGCAGGGATTACACAAGGTATGATGTGGAGAGCTGTTGATGAGTATGGTAACTTGATGTATAGCTTTATCGATACTGTTGCAGTATTGCATCCATACTATACTATCAGAGCTGTTGCCGGATTGTTATATCTACTCGGCTTCTTCATGTTTGCTTATAACATGATTTTGACTATGACTGCTGCAAAGAAGATAGACACTGAACCGCAGTTTAGATCACCTATGGCGTAAGGAGGTATGTTATGTTTCATTGGTTAGAAAAAAATCCATTTTTCTTTGCGGTAGGTGTATTTCTTGTAATTGCATTTGCCGGTCTTATAGAGATATTGCCAAACTTTGGTGAAGCTTCTCGTCCGGTTGTAGGTCTTAAACCCTACACTGTACTTGAGCTTGCAGGTAAAGAGGTATATAAAAAAGATAACTGTATCGCATGTCACTCTCAGTTGATTAGACCGTTTAAATCAGAGACTGATAGATATGGTCAATATTCACTCTCAGGTGAATATGCGTATGATAGACCGTTCTTGTGGGGTTCAAAAAGAACAGGTCCGGATCTTCACCGTATAGGAAACTATCGTTCAACAGATTGGCATGAAAATCATATGTGGGATCCAAAATCCGTAATACCACAGTCGATTATGCCTGCTTATAAACATCAGTTTAGTAACATAGCTGATATAGAAACTGCCTATGCAGAAGCAGTGACTGTAAAAAAACTATTTAATACTCCTTATGATGTAGATGGTGGTGTAGCATTAGGTAGTTGGGAAGATGCTCAAGCTGCAGCTCTTACTGAAGCTAAAGCGATAGCTGCTGATATGAAAAATCAAGATGTAAAAGATTTGGTAGCAAACGGTCAAATACCTGAAATTGTTGCATTAATCGCATACATGAATAAATTGAAATAAGGAAGGGCAGAAGATGGACTTTAAAGAATTAGCAATTTATGCAAACCTTTTTATGACCATCCTTTTGGTGCTTATACTGTACGGATATATCATACATTTGTATAGAAGCGAAAAAAAAGGC
>JAFGVX010000105.1 GCA_016937775.1 Campylobacterales bacterium
AGGTGCAGCTTCTTCTTGTACAGCCGGTGTACTTTGCTCTACAGCAGCACTTGTAGTATCTGCTTTCTCTTCACCGCAACCTGCAAATAAAAAAGCAGCTGCAACCAACGAAATAAGTGTTAGGTTTTTCATGACTCGATCCTTTTTTTAGATGTAAAAATTCAACAACAACAATTATACTAAATTTTACTTGGATTTATAATTAAAATATTTGATAAGATATTTTTCCACCAATTCACATCACTCCACTCATTTGTAATTGCCTCGGAAAAACAAATTGCATCAAGTGATATTGCTCCCATATTTTCACTATATGCATCATCCCTAAAAGCTTGGGCATAGCCACTATCTGTCTCATGGACAATAACGCTATCAAGCATGACCTCTTTTTCGTCATTTACCATTTGTGTTGCACTAAGTATCTTTTCTATTATAAGAAAAAAAACTCTTGCAAACTGCTCTGCAGATGGGGAGACGGGCAGTTCAATCCATCTTTTACTATGTTTTTTCATATCTTCCAAATACTGAGGGTCATCTTCGCTCCAAAGCGTAATAGCATGATCAAAACTGTCAATAAGCTGCTTCATCGTGTGTTTTACAAGACCGAAATCATAGACCATTTGACCATGATCAAGATAGTGCGACTGAAGAAGTATCTCAACTTTATATGAATGACCGTGTATGTTTTGAGAGCATCTTTGTGTGGTGCAACCTCTTACTATATGAGCATTTTCAAACTTAAAAAGTTTCCTGATAATCATCTTTTTTCCTAATTCGGATATATTTCCTCTTATTTTATCATAACATTATAACTTTTTCATTATCAATCTAAAAATCAAACACCCTCGGTCGTATCATAGATTCTGATATGAAGTCGATCACTATAGAAGAAATTGTTTTTCATACAAAATCGAAAAACATCTTTATCGTTTTTTCGTATGCTTTCTCTGCTCTCTCCGACAGGCATACAATAGATAGGCAGCTTAGGTGCTAGAGCAACAATCTCTTTTATCTCTTCAAGCGCACTTGATGCGATAAGCTCTTTATCAATCGTAAATTTAAAAAACGAGTCACTTGTATTTGTGATAATCTTTGTAATCGCCTCTTCATTGACTCTTTTTTTATAAGGCTCATTTGAATTTGAAAGCTTAATAGAGAGTGCAAATGTTGCTTTTCTATAGAAAGGATAAGCTTCAAAATCGATATCAATTGTTCCGTTTGTCTCAAAAGTGACTCTGCATCCTTGCTCTAAAAGCCAAGTAAAAATCTCATAAAAAACACTCTCCTTATAGTACAAAAGTGGCTCTCCGCCTGTTATAACAATATTTGGCACATAACCAATCCGTGTAAACTCTTTAGAAAGTGTGACTATAAAAGTTTCGACATCTTCTATTTTTTGCCAATTTCCCACAAAAGCTTTATCGACCGCAAAAAAAGTATCACATCCTTTTTTCTTCATACCTTGCGCTTCATATGAGCAACCAAAACCATCACATGAGAAATTGCAGCCACCGGTTCTTATGAAATATGAAGGCTCTCCTGCATATTTACCTTCTCCTTGAATAGAAAAAAATTGCTCAACCACATAAAACATACTCAACCGCCCGTCATATAAAAAGCTCTTTTTGAGTGCTCTCTTGATGCTATCTCTTCATGGCTCCAACGATTCTCTTTTGGTTTATCTCTAAGCACATCTGCAAGTATAGCCACTGCTTTTTTGATATCTTTTGCTCGAAGCGCCTCTGCTATACTTTGTGCCTCATCAAAATATAAACACGGTATTAGATGCCCTTCTGCGGTGAGTCTAATGCGATTGCAACTCTCACAAAAATCATGTTTGTGCGGGTCAATGAGTCCAAATTCGTATCCATTCTCAAGTAATTTATAATTAAATGACGGGCTTGCGCCTTCTCTTCCTAATGCCCTAATATGATACTTCTCTTTTATCTTAGAGAGAATTTCCCTACCATGCATACCTTGAATCTCGCTGTTAGCATGAGTATTTTCCATATATTCTATAAATCGTATCTTAAGACCTTTTGCCATTGCATACTCTAAGATATCTACAATCTCTTCGTCATTAATGCCTACAAGCGGTACCATATTGAGCTTTACTCCAAGTCCAACCTCAAGAGCCTTATTAATCCCCTCTAATACTTTTTTCAATACATCTTTTCCTGCTATCTTTGCCGCTACATCACTTTTGAGACTATCAAGTGAGATATTTAGCCTTTTAAGACCGGCATCCTTGAGTCTCTTTGCACTCTCGCCGAGTAGATACCCGTTTGTTGTCAATGATATATCTATATCATTTTTATAATCATATATCATTGTGATAAATTTATCAATATCTTCTCTTAAAAGCGGTTCACCTCCTGTGAGACGAATCTTGTTAACTCCCTCGTTAATGGCAACTTTTACAAACATAAAAAGTTCTTCAAATGAGAGTAGATTCTCTTTGGGAACCCACGAAAAAGGCTTTTCCGGCATACAGTATTGACAACGAAAATTACATCGTTCTGTCAATGAGATGCGAAGATAATCAACTCTTCGACCATGTCCATCTATAAGCATAAAACTCCTATTTATTTTTTACTTTACACTGTAGCTTTTCAAGAAGGGTAGCAAAAGTTTGTTAAAAAGAGGGTTTAATTATTTTGAAGTAACAAAAACTAATCTTGAAGTAATTTTACGTGTAATTTACTGTAGTTTTTAAGGTTGTTGCGAAGGAGCATACTCCCAGTATGTGACTGGGCCAACTCCTTCAAAAATACAGTGAAGAACTGTGAAAGAACTAGTGAAGATCTTTCCACTGAGATTTTTTCCAAAGATACGCAAGGATAGTAAATACTACAAAGAAGAGTATAACCCATGGTCCTATAGCCTCTCTTGCGGGCTTGCTTGGATCCCCAACCTCTTCAAGATAAGTTTTTACTTTTTCATAATTCTCTTTTGTGAGTCCAACTCTCGGCATTGATGTTCCCGGAAGTTGTGTCTGTGGATTTTCAACAAAAGTTTCCATATAATGTGGGCTTCTTGCTCTGATCATCATAGAGAGATCCGGAGGCAATTTACCCATATAAGCTTCTACCAATGCTTGCTCATCAAGTACTTTAATTTTATGAGCTAATGCATCTTTTTCCTCTTTAAATTCAGGAGTATCACCAAGTTGTGTGACCTTTGCATATCGCACAGCATGACATCTGACACATGCCTCTTCAAATGCTGCTTTTGGCTCCAACTCTCCTACTTTATTTTGCATGATATACCCAACGATGTCTGCAATTTGTTGATCAGATGTAACCATAGCCATTACACTCCCCATAGGATGCATCATTGTGTTGGCATATTTATGATCTACATTTGACGCCATCGCAGGATCTTTGATAAGTGCTATAAGATAATTTTTATCATAAAGTGATCCGATGCGATCTAAGTTTGGAGGAATAACACCACCCATATTGATACCCGCACCGTTATGGCATGCTATACACGTTCCAAACGACATCTCACCGTTTGTTATATTTACATCAAGTTGAGCAATACTTGCTACATTTGCCCAAAATGACTTCTTGTGTGTAACTGTCTCTTCAGCTTTTGCCAAAGCATTTTCTTGTTTTGTAACAGCATCTTGTGCTTTTACTAGATCTTCTTGAGGGCTATTTTCTATGCTTTGCACTTCTGTAAGACGCTCTTTTGCTTTCTCTAAAGCTTCTTTTGTCTTCTCAACTCGAGTGTTAGCTTCTTCGATATCTGCCGTTCCATCATATACAAAATCATGTCCCTCTACGTGTGCATGCATTTGAGAATGTGCAAACGGTTCAACTCCAACATATACTAAAAGTGTAAAGAAAACAACTACTGCTAATATTTTAAATTCTCTCATCTGTGCCCCCTACAGCTTTTTCTCAAATTTTGTGATTACAAAAAGGATTGGCCACATAAGTAGAAATATAATAGCGGCTACAGTTCCTAGTGTATTAAACATACCTTCGGGAGGCAATTTACCAAGAACCGTTAGAGCTATCATATCCACAACCAATACCCAAAACCATATAACAAAAAGTCCTCTTTTATGTGCCGGAGCAACATTTGAACTTCTATCGATAAATGGAAGTAAGAAGAATATCACTTGTGCTATCAAAAATGCTATAAGACCCGGGTCTTTCGGGAATGGTCTAAGAATCTCATAACTCCACAAGAAATACCACTCAGGATAGATATGCGTCGGTGTTTGAAGACCGTCTGCAGGATCAAAGTTCACAGGATCCATTGCAAAATCAAAGTTATAAAATACAAGGAAGAAGAAGAGTATAAAATAAACACCCATTACAAAAATATCTTTACTCAAAAATACAGGATTGAAAGGAATCACTTTGGACTCTTTTTTCTTGTCTTCTTTGTAAAGTCTTGCGGCCTCTTCAAAATCTATCTCTTCACCTTCTTGATTGTTAACATGAGGCAATCTCAAACTTGCAAAGTGAAATACTATAAGTCCGATAATAACTAAAGGAAGTAAAAGTACATGCAACATAAAAAATCTCATCAAATAAGCATCTCCAGGAACATAATCTCCTCTAATCCATTCAACAAGCCCTGTAAGTTCAAGTGATCCACCTTCAAATAGATTAGTGATAACCATCCCTGCCCAGTAACTCATTTGCCCCCATGGAAGCATATATCCACTAAATGCCTCAGCTGAAAAGGTTACAAAAAGAAGCATACCCGAGATCCATATCAACTCTCTGCCTTTTTTGTATGAACTATAATATATACCCGTAAGCATATGGATATAGATGATCAAAAAAACAACAGAAGCTGCAACACCGTGGATATGTCTCCACAGCCATCCGAAGCCAACTTCGCTCATAATCGTATAATTTACACTATCAAAAGCAAGATTTGCATCCGGCTTATAATACATCAAAAGAAAAATACCGCTTACTACAAGCAGACCAAATGTTGCAGCCAATATCATCCCCATTGCCCATAAAAAATTGATATTTTTTGGGATCCAATACTCTGTCGAGAGTACTCTTTTTACCGTATCGATTGCCAACCTATCATTGAGCCATTGGTTCGAAAAAGGTTTTGCGTTTTCATCAAAATGTGCCATATTCCCTCCTATTAGGCTATTACGCCAGCTTCTTTCATTTTTATATACTCAGGACCCTCTTCCCCAAGTACTAATTGTGTCCCGTCGATTTTAAAAGGAGGGATAACGAGCGGACTAGGGGGTGGTCCAAATATCTCTCTACCGCTTGCATCAAATTGTCCACCATGACATGCGCAATGGAATATCTCTTGATCCGGTAAATATGCAGGTATACATCCTAGATGCGTACATAATCCTATAGCTATCAGAAATCTATCGCTTCCAACGAGCACATCTCTTTCATCAGCAGGCATATCTGCGCTCTTTTTCAAAATAAAGATAGGTTTTCCTCTCCATTTTTCAACATTTAGCACATTCTCTTGCGCACCACTTAGGTCTACTGTCGTAAAACCTGCTGCTTTTACACTTGGAAGCGGATCCCAACTACGCTTCATAGCATAAAGAGCTGCCAAACCGCCAAGGGCACTGAAGCCTCCCAAGGCCATCCCCATGAAGTCTCTTCTACTACTCATTACATTCCTTTTGGATAAAATTAAGTCGGAAGTATTATAAGTAAATTGATATTAAAAGTTTATGAATTAATTTTATTTGCAATGTAAAAATCTATTTTATGCTCCTTTAAGGGATTTTTGGTAAGTCTTTTTGAAGAATCTTTCAATATAAATTTATCATTTTGAAAATCACTCTTTTCAAAATAAGTTATTTGAAACTGCTTAAGTACATTTATGATGCATTCATTAAGTTTTTCTTTTTCGATATATACTACATTTGCTCCTGCTATTTTTGCCTCAATCGCACACTGCAACGAAAAAGTGATAACATCTTTTGAGTGCAAAATAAGACTCCTATACTCTTCGGGTTCATGCATTTGTGTAAAATACTCCCCCAGTTCATCCTCATACCCAAGATAAAAATATTCTCCTAAGAGCAACTCTATGCCACAATCTTTCAATTTACTTGCTATTTCAAGTAACTCTTTTTTAGGATCACTATCCCCATAAAAAAGCACCATACCATCTTTTTTCTCAGAATCATCCAAATAAATATCATCGATAAATATCGCCTGCATATTCTCATCCCAAGGAAAGAGTAGCTCTTCTTTGGATTGCACCTTATCATCGCAGTCTCTTGCCAAGCGAAATATTTTTTTGTAGTCTCGACAAAAATTTTCAAAATGCTTTGGAAGTTCTTCGGATGAATCAATAAAAAGTGCATCACCAATATTTAACATAAGGTCGATATCATTGATACTCTCTATACTCACGGCGCCTTCTACACCATACTCTTTTGCCGCAAGTGCTGCACGAAAATCATTGACGAGTAGTTTTGTTGTAACTCCTTGACTCTCTAAACGCGGCAGAAGTGCTCCAGCACGCCGTACGCCATCTAAATTGTCTCTATGTCCTGTATGTGCATAATAGTAAAATATCAAAGCTATCCCCTTATTTAAATCAAAAGTATAGCAAAATAGCATCATTTTAAATCTAGATATTAAGGACTATTACTAAAATACAAAAACGCAATTCAGAGTAAGCAAGAAGATAATAAAATCTGTGGATATTTATTTTTTATTTTTACATCCTCCATCGCCACAATTACATCCGCCACTCTTAAAAAGTCTCTTATAGATATAATATATCGCTACTATGGTTATAACAACTAAAAATATCTTTTCATACATTGATGTCTCCTCTTTTCTCTAAAGGGAGATCCCTTTAGAGTTATTTCATAGGTTTTGCTTCAACCCAAATGACTGCATCTTGGCTGAGTTCTTTACCTTTATATGTTTTATCGCTTCCAACTCCTAAAGCTGCAAAGCCCCAAAAACCTGCTTTTGGCAATGTAAATGTAAACTCGCCATCTTTATCTGCCTTGATGCCCATCGTAACAAAAGCATCCTGGGGAGCCTCTACATAAGCTTTTCCTGTTTTATTGTTTTTCATATCTACATCTCTATTGAGATATTCCACTTCAATCTCAGCATACGGTACCGGCTTGCCTTTACTCTTTACAACACCCGTAAAACTGCCACCTTCCCAAATAGCATAAGGTTTTGTCAAAGGAACAATCTCTGCTTTAAGCCCAAGATCACTATCCCAATCTGTCGGCGTACCTGCAACATTGATGATTGATTTCGTAATTTGTTGAATATAAGCATCTTCATTGACCTCATAATAAGGCGCGGGTTGCAAGATCAAAACATGATCCCCCATTCTTTGTGCTTTATACTGTGATGCATACGCTTTACCGCTATTGTGTTGACCTGTAAAAGTGATGCCTTTTAGCGTTGATTTCAGATCAGTCTTTTTGCCTTTATTGATAACATAAAACTCCTCAACTGGCTTTAGTTCCTTGGAGTCATGTTGTTTTCCCATATCCATCGTATGCTCATCGGCAAACGGATGGGTAAAAACCTCTCTTAACTCTATGGTCTCACCTTTAACTAAAGCCGTATTTGGCGTATAGAGCATCTGAAAATGCGCAAATGCTCCTGTTGTGAGTCCGGCTAAAAGAGCTGAGCCTGCTAAAATTTTTTTGCTAGAAATTTTAATCATATTTTTTTGTAACATTATCTATCCTTTCGGTTATTTCAGGCGTTTTAATAGCCTTTTGAAAAATCTGCAAAGCATCAAAAAATCGATGCCTTGCAAGCTTATTGCTTACTCTGTAATATCTGAGCTTTTAACATGCACCTGATGTCCTTCTCCTGCATCAAATACTGCCTCGAAATTTCCATCGGGTTTATCGAAAGTTATCTCGCTATCTTCACTCATTTTAGATTCAAAGACTTTTTTATCGTCTTTTAAAACATAAAATATCACGCCACTTGCGCTACTACCATCACTAAACCCACCTTCGCAAGTGATTGTGTTATCACCGTTGTCAAAACAACTCATGATTGCCGTATGGGCAAAAACAGAGCCTGTTAAAAAAATCAAACCTAATAGTACTTTTTTCATTATATTCTCCTTTTTGGTATATTTATCGTCATACTATTGAACATTATTATTTTGAATTTCTATACCTCCTTTCCAGTTTTTGCTCCTATTAGGAAAGAGTCCTAATATCAAAGCTAAAAGAACAACCGTAAGATAAAAGTAACTCATCGCCTCAATACCGCTCCATTGATAATTTGAGCCCAAACTAAAAACCAAGGACGACATTATGATCCCTAAAATAACAGGGAAGAAAATAGCAAATATCATCCACCTATAACTTCCCGCTTGTATCTTCACGACAATCATCGTTGCAATACAAGGAGGAGTTAAAATCATAAAAATTATGATAGCAATCGCATGCAAAGGAGTGTATCCACTATTGAGCGCCATTGCCTCTTCTGCGCGCATACCGTCTGCCTTGTTGTTCTCATAGATAGAACCCAAAGTTGCGACTGCGCTCTCTCTTGCCGCAAAGGAGCTTAAAAATGCAACATTGATCTTCCAATCAAATCCTGCATATTGAGTTACGGGTTCCACGAATTTACCCGTCATTCCAAGCAAGGAGTTCTCAATCTTCTCATTTTTGACATTTCTTAAGATACGCTTTCTCTCTTTGGAGAGTTTTCTAAGACTTGCGTTTATTTTTTTCGCATCTTTATCATTTTTTGGTTTAAGAAATTTATAATAAATCGCATTGCGTTTTAAGTACTCCTCATCGATTGCCTTAGCACTCTCTTTCGATGTTGCCACCATTCTCTTTGCTTTGTATGCATCATAGTAATTCAAAAGACTAGAGACCTCTTCTCGTGTATCTATCTCCTTGTAATAGCCGTTTGTGTTCATTTTCTTATCAAATTTTTGAAGCATCGTCTCTACTTGTGCATCGTATTTAGCTTGGGATTCTTTGCTGAGTCCCGGGAATTGCAACATTGCAAAAAGGATAATAGCTACCGCAAGGACAATTGTGACAACCTTTTTAATATAGACCCAAACTCTTTGGGTTGCTCTGATGATAACCCCTTTAAATGTAGGAATATGATACGGAGGTAACTCCATCAAAAACGGAGCAGTCTCTCTTGTTTTTAGAATCGTACTTGTAAATATTTTTGCAACGATAAGTGCTATAAACAAAGTAACCGTAGAGATAAAAAACATCATAAGCGCCATATCGGGTTTAAAAAACGCCCCTAAGATAAGTGTATAAAAAGGTACTTTTGCCAAGCAATTCATATATGGAACCGTTAAGATCGTTGCCATTCTTGCGCGCTCATCGGCTATACCTTTTGTCGCCATAACTCCCGGTACGGCACAACCGCCCACCATAGCTCCGCCCAATACTAAAGGAAGCGTCGATTGACCATGCAGACCAAATTTTCTAAATACCCTATCTAAGATAAATGCCATTCTTGGCATATAGCCTACATCTTCCATAATAGCAATGAGTGCAAATAAAATAAAAAAAATCGGGATATAGTTCATCAATGCATTAGCGCTATTGACCATCCAAATACTAAAATCGGTAATCATAGGCACATCAATGATATCGGCACTCGGCAAAATATCTACAACGAAATTTTTCATAGCTGCAAGTAGTGGCCAAGTATAATCTGTAAGTTTATATCCCCAAACTATAGATATTTCATACACTAAAAACATGATAAATACAAGTATCGGGATGGCTAAATAACGATTGAGAAGAATCTTATCAGCCTTGTCCGTCCATGTCTCTTTTTTGATATTTTTTTCGACTATACTTTTATGACAGATTATATCTGCAGATTCATATCGTACTGAGGCTAAAAAAGATGGGAAGTCTCTATCATACCTCTCATGAAAAACCCTCTCTTCTTGCTTTGCCCTCTCTTCTATATTTGGAATATTTTGTTTCAAACGCTCAATTATAGTAGTATCGCCTTCTAATACCTTAATTGCTTGCCATCTTTTTTTGAGGTTTGATGTCACGCCTTCAATCTCTTTTTCTATAAGACTTATATGAGGCTCCAACTCTTCATAGTTGATCTTAAACTCTTCATAATTTTCCTTATTCTCATGGGTAGCTACGATACTCTTCATAAGCTCTTCACCACCAACTCCTCTTGATCCGATAGCTTCAATAACGGGGCAATGAAGCATGAGAGCTATTTTTTTTGAGTCAACTTCTATTCCTCTTCTTTTTGCGACATCCATCATATTGAGAACCACAATTACCGGAATACCTATCTCTAAAAGCTGAAATGTAAGATAGAGATTTCTTTTGAGATTAGAAGCATCAATAACATTGACGATGATATCCGGACTCTCATCGATAATAAACTCTTTTGCTGTTCTCTCCTCGAGAGAATAAGAGCTAAACGAATAAGTTCCGGGAAGATCGACCATCTCCACTTTGTACTCTTCATATTTAAAAAAACCCACTTTTTTATCGACGGTAACACCCGGATAGTTTGCAATATGTTGCTCGATACCGCTTACCATATTGAAAATCGTAGATTTTCCGCAATTGGGTTGTCCTGCGAGTGCAACTTTTATTTTTTTCACTCTTGCTCCTCTATCTCAATAAGATGCGCCTCGCTTCTTCGTACACTTAAATGGTAATTGTGTATTTTCAACTCCATAGGATCAAATAACGGGGCTTCTCTTATAACCTCTATCTCAACATTATTTACAAATCCCATATCTAAAAGTTTATGCAAGAGTTTCCCTTTTGCACACAAACCTCTCACTCTTGCTCTACGCCCTTTTTTTACCATATCTAACGTTTTTTTCATTTTGTCTCCTGAAATAGATACGATTCACATATCTATGCGCACCTTTGTAAATTTTTTCCTTATTTGCAAGAAGATTTAGAACTCATCTTCACATTACCTTTTTCATACTCTTCCCATATTACGCGTTGTTTATCATTGAGTATATTGTAAAGATTGTTGCGTGCTGTTATTTTGAGTAGCGTTGCCTCTTTCTTGATCTCTGCTAGTTTTGCAACATCACTTTCAATTTCTTGAATACTTTTACCTTTTTTGATGGCTCTTTGAATCTTTTTCTCCAACACATAAGCCTCTTGCATTTTTACATTATATTTTTCATGCATAATCGGTTTGACCTTTTGCATTAATTGCTGCTTCTGATCTACACTCAATTCAAATTTACCGCTTTTGACCAATTTGCCCGGCATCTCTACTTGTAAAAGATCGTGAATGATTAAATTGTTATTTTTTGTCTGTGCAAAAAGCCCCAAAGTTAAAACCATTATTATTAGTGCTACTCTTTTCATTTTTTTTCCTTCTATTTTAAAATGTATAATTCATCCCGATATAATAATTTGAGTGCTCAATAGCTCCCAAATCTTCGGGAATATTTTTATCAAAAACATTATCAACACCCGCAAAGAAACTCATATTGCTCGTTGCCCTTGTATAGATAAGTTTTAAGTTCGTAATGCCAAATCCACCTATTTTCTCATCATCAGAATTACTCTGCTCACCTACATACTTTGTGATACTCCTTATTTCAAGATTTGGTTTTAAAAAATAACTTAGCGTTAAACTTGCAAGTTTTTCAGGAGTATATTGGAGTTGTATATTGTCTGTTTTGTTTATGGCATCAATGTCACTATAGGTAGCTTTTATCATGAGATCATCAATAGGCGTGATAGCAAAACTACTTTCATATCCTTTAATCTCACTTTTTGATATATTCTCAAAACTCATATAATCACTATAATCAACTCCTGAGATGCGGTCATCAATATCTGTTTTAAAGAGTGTGAATTCAAAATTCCATATATTACCTTTTGTGAGAAAGCCCGCTTCTATCGTCTCACTTGTTTCTGGTTTCAAATCCCAACTTGTTGTCTTGCCAACTGTTGCATCAATAACAGTTGAACCTAACATTTTTTTGCCACTTGGACTTGTTTGATCTACAAAAAGCTCTCTATCATCAGGGCTTCTAAAGCCTTGAGAATAATTGGCTTTTATCCTTGTATCTTTAGTAATCTCATATGTAGCACCCAAACTAACTGATGTTTCACTCTCGCCTATGGAATCTTTATCATATCGTGCACCATATACGAAACCGAGCTTTTCAAAAAGTTTATACTCGTGTTGTGCAAATAAAGCTTTGTAGTTTCTATCATCAACACTAAATGCATTTGACTTAACATCCGTTATCCTATACTCGGCACCCGCTAAAATCCTATTGTTTTCAGAAAGAGTATATGTGGCGAGTAAATCGTTATTTATATGCTCAATGGTTGATTCATTTTCACTTGATAGGGAGTCCTCTTTTGAAGCATATCCTAGCTCTTCCCAAAGCGAGGTATAGATCTTTCTACTCTTTTCATATCTCGAATAAGCAAGCGTGTATTTCACTTCAAGATTCTCATTTGGATGATAACTTAAGCTTGAATCTAGAGTATATCTTTCATTATCGTCTAACTGTTCAATTGGAATATATTTGACTTTTATACTATTGCCGCTTTGGACATAGTTGCTTTGATAGATAGTGCTGATAGAATCTGAATACTTATCCTCTTTCAAGTAACTCACATCAACATCTAAAGTAAAAGCATCATTGAGAAGATAAGTAACGCCTCCACCAATTGTCTTAAGCTCAAGGTCATCTTGATAATCGTGATTCACCGTATAGGAGTCATCAAGGGCATTTCTTAGACTCGCCCAATTACCACTACCTGTTAAATTTGAGGGAGATTTCTCTACGCCCCCTTGCATTACCTTTACATCGGTTATCTCCTTTTTTGTAAAGGCATCTCTATCGAGATAATTAGAGTAGACTCTATAGGAGAATTTCTCTTTTACTCCATGAACAAAAAAATCTACACTGTTTTTATTCTTACCATGTATGGCTTGTATATTGCCGCCAAAACTCTTGGTAGGTTTTTTTGTTATGATATTGATAACACCGCCCATAGCGTCACTACCGTAAAGTAGGCTTGAACTTCCCTTGACAATCTCTATGCGCTCTATCATATCCGCAGGAATTCTATCCAGCTCATAGGTCTTGCTAAATTCTCCAGTAATTCTTTTGCCATCAATAAGATAGAGTGTATCACCGTATGCCATACCCCGAATACTTATCGTAGCTCCATTGCCACCTGAAGTGCTCAGATAAATACTTCCTTCGTCTTTGAATATCTCTCCGACATTTGAAGCACCGCTGTTTTCTATCTCTTCTGATGTTATAACCATTGTTTGCATAGGCAAATCAAATATAGAACTCTTCGTTTTTGTTCCTACAGTTACAACTTCATCGAGTTTATATATATCATTTGCACAGAGGCAAATAGATGTGCCTAAGCTTAAAAAAAGTGTTTTTCTTATCCCCACAAATTCCCCTTTATGAAATTTAGCTGGCTACTATCAAGGAGACAAGAGAATTTGCTGGCTAATAAAAATGATAATTATTATCGTTATATTAACTCAACAAACCTTTTTTGAAGCTTAATTTTAAGAATCGTTATCAATTAAAATTTTAACGGGGGAAAAATCAGAAATATCAACAATATTGAACTCTCATATCAAAAGTAGATCAAATGATCATTATTCTAAAATATACTCGCATTATTTGTGTGCTTTTTATCCTTAAACCATCACTTACTATTATTGCTATCAAATTTTAATATATGAGTGGAACAAACACAAATCCCTCATACTCTTGCATTTGAATATTTTTTTCAGATATTTTATGAAATTTAAATATTGAATTCTTGACGGGAATAACCAATCTTGCTCCTATTTTCAACTGATCAAAAAGTTCATTTGGGACATCTTCTGCACTTGCGGAAACTAAAATCGCATCAAACTTTTCGCCCGGCTTGCCAAGATCTGATGAAGCTTTTTCTATGTTTATATTTTTCATTCCAAGTTTAGCAATATTACTTTTTCCTATCTTCGTCAACTCCTCTACTCTTTCGACTCCCTCAACCGATCCGCTCTCACCTGTCAAACTTCCAAGCAAACCGGTTGTCCACCCTGAGCCGGAACCTATATCTAGCACTCTATCTCCTTTTTTTACATCAAGAAGCTCAAGCATGAACGCCACGGTTGAAGGCTGAGAAATAGTTTGATTTTTTCCTATTGGAAGTGGTCTATCTAGATAGGGAAGTTGACTATACTCAGAAGGAATAAATAATTGCCTATCGACGCACTCAAAAGCTTTTAGCACTTCTTCTGAGCGTAAGACTCCACTTTGCTTCATGCCTTCTATTAATTCTTCATTTGTTTTATAATTCATTTTATTTACCTCTTTCATTCTAGAAAGGTATTTTATAAATTATAGCGACTCTTTTATAATCTTTACATTTAAGAATTCTTATTTATCTTTAAGTATAAATACAAAGAAATTTATATTCTTTATCGTCTCCCATACAAGAATATAATGAATTTACTACTTCTTTGCCTTTTGGCGCATCTTGATATAGATATGAACAATCTCCACGGCAGCAGGTGTGATGCCTGATATCTGCGAAGCAGCTTGTAAGGTAGGAGGTGTAAATTTCTCTAGTTTCTCGATGATCTCTGTGCTTAATCCCGAGATATTTCTATAGTTAAAATCTTCGGGTATCTTGATAGAGAGCATATCTTTCATCTTCTCTATCTGGTCGTGTTGTTTGTCTATATATCTGCTGTATTTTGCTTCGATGAGTATCTGCTCTATCACCTCATCGCTATATTGCTCAAATTCAGGCAGAAGCAAAAGAAGTTTTTCTTTATCAAAATCCCCTCTTCCTATCACATCAATCCAAAGCGTGCGATCATTTATCTTCACCTCACCGATCGATTCAAGCGTGATCAAAAACTCTTTAGTTGGCGTCACGCTTGTATTTTTTAGGAATTCTAAAGCCTGTGTGATGCTCGCCTTTTTTTCACATAACTGCTCATAATAGTGATAATCAAGCAGACCAAACTCATACCCGTAATGCGAGAGTCTCAGATCAGCATTATCTTCGCGAAGCAAAAGTCTATACTCTGCTCTACTCGTAAACATACGGTAAGGCTCATTGGTTCCCTTGGTTACTAAATCATCGATAAGCACACCGATATAGGCTTCGTCACGACGAAGGATAAAAGGCTCTTGATTTTTCAAAGAGAGTACGGCATTGACTCCCGCCATCAATCCTTGCGCTGCTGCTTCTTCATAGCCCGTTGTTCCATTGATTTGTCCTGCTAGATATAGTCCGTTTATCTTTTTGGTTTCCAAGGTATGTTTGAGCTCTGTTGGTTGCACAAAATCATACTCGATAGCATATCCATAACGAACGATATTGGCATTTTCCATACCCTCAACTGAACGAATCATGGCAAGCTGCACATCAGTTGGCAAAGAGGTGCTCATACCATTAATATAAAACTCATTGGCCTCCAAAGTTTGTGGCTCTACAAATATCTGATGTCGCTCTCTGCTTCTAAATCGATAGATTTTATCTTCGATACTTGGGCAATACCGTGGACCGATTCCTTCAATCTGTCCGGAAAATAGAGGTGCTCTTGAAAAGTTACTTTCTATAATTTGATGTGTTGTTTCATTGGTATAGGCTATGTAACAGGGGAGTTGATCGGGATTAAAATCTCTTTTGTTTGTTCTAAAAGAAAACGGAGCAACCGGAGTATCTCCTGCTTGTGCCTCCATGGCACTCGTATCGATACTTTTTGCATCAATTCTTGCACAAGTTCCCGTTTTGAGCCTGCCGACTTCAAATCCAAGAGAGCGGATATTTTTTGCAAGTTCATTGGAAGGAAACTCTCCTTGCCTGCCCGCTTCTTGTTTAACCTCACCGATATGAATGATGCCTGCTAGAAATGTTCCTGTTGTGATGATTACTTTTTTTGCACTGTATCGATTGCCAAGTTGTGTTACGACACCGCTGATTTGCCCCTCTTCTACAAGTAGCTCTTCGACCATTTCTTGTTTGATCTCTAGATTTTTTGTATGGAGCAGCACATCTCTCATATAGATACGATATCTATCCATATCTATCTGTGCTCTTGAGCCTCTAACGGCAGGTCCTTTTGATGAGTTAAGAATCCTAAATTGCAATCCGCAAGCATCGGTTGCTAAGCCCATTTCACCACCAATGGCATCAATCTCTTTAACGAGATGCCCTTTAGCGAGTCCGCCGATGGCAGGGTTACAACTTGAAGCACCTATCTGTTCTGCGAGAATGGTAATAAGTAGTGTCTTAGCGCCCATGCGAGCACTTACAAGGGATGCTTCTATCCCTGCATGTCCGCCACCGACAACTATCACATCATAATCCATCTATACTCCGTCTTTAAAAATTGTTGCAATTATATCAAATAATCTCGGGAAGTTTATATTGTGTATAAAATCTTTGAATTTGTTTGAAATTTATAAGAAACGATCCTTGTCTATCGAACAAGAATCGCTAAAAATGAAGAGATTAAAGCCCCGGAAGCAAGACACTTAAAACGAGTAAGATAAAACCTGCCGGCAACAACCATTTAACAAACCCTGCCAATGCAGGGATAGAAACAAGCCCCAAAGTTCCTATGAGAATACCTAAACCTCCAAGTACCAAAGCGATCAAAAATACCAATTTTGTAGGTGCAGAAAGTTTCATCCGAAATTCCTTGTTTTAAATTATGTATAACAGATTGATTTTATAGCAAAAAGCTTAAAAAGTCAACCTATCTCTTTCGTTAAAATTATTTGTTATAATAACCCAATACAAAAATACAGGATGAAAATGTTCACAGGACTCATAAGAGAAATTGCTACTGTTAAAGCACAAAGAGGAAACAGACTTACGATAGATTCAAAATATACACCTAAGCTCGGTGACTCTATAGCTATTAACGGTGTCTGCCTTACTGTAGTCAAGGTTGAACAGACAACTTTTGATGTAGAACTTGGAAGTGAAACACGAGAAATCATAGGGGCAGAAAAATTTCAAGGCAGAGTCCACATGGAACCTGCCATGCAAGCAAATGATAGATTTGAAGGGCATATCGTACAAGGGCATATAGATGCTATAGGGGTTATAAAAAGTATAACACAAAACGACAACTCGGTCGATATCGTCATTGGAATTAGTAAAGAACATATCATCAATATCATTCCAAAAGGTTCTGTGAGCATTGATGGAGTCAGCCTCACTATCAATGATGTTTTTGAAGATAGTTTTAGGCTTACTATCATCCCGCATACGATCAAAGAGACACTTATTGGCACCTATAAAGTAGGTGATAAGATCAATATAGAAACCGATCTTTTTGCGCGCTATATCTCACATATACTTGCACACAAAAATGGAAAGAAAAATATCACATGGAGTGATATAGAGCGGATGCATTCGCTTTATTGATATTCGTCGTCTCTAAGTGACTTTGCTTTTGGATTTCTCTGCTTTTTGAGCTCCATATCTATAAGCTTTAATGGTAACTTGCTCTTTGAAGCGATTGTACCGCTTCTTGTATACTCACTTGTATACTCATATACATAAAATCCACTTTCATAAAGCCCGAGTCTCACGGGAGTTGCGACGGAATATGTCGTTAGCACCACATCTTTTGAGGCAAGCGCATAGATATCTTTAAAATACTCTTTTGTCCACAATAAAGAATTTTTTTGCGGAGAAAACGGGTCTTGATAGATGATATCTATCTCTTTGCTTATTTCTTTTATGCTCTCTCTTGCATTGCCGATGAGTATCTCTATTGTGAGCCTATCATCTTCATATCTCTGTTTTTCGCTCAATGCATCAATGATAGATTTTAAAACAGCAAACTCTTTAGGATATGTAAATGTTTTTAAACTTTGAACTAATCGTAAATCAAGTTCGGGAGAAAATATCTCTAACTTAATTTTAATACCATTTTGCATACAGTAATAGATAGTTGCAAAAGTATTATAGCCAAGCCCAAAACAGATATCGAGTATTGTCAGTTTGCTTTTTTTTGGAGCAAAAGAAAATGCGGGAATAACATGCTTATGAAGTGATTCGTTTAATGCTCCGTCTTTTGTAGAATGATAGCATTCATCATATTCACCTGAGTAAAGCGTATAGCTTCCATCTTGTGTGAGTCTATACTCTTTTACATTTTTTGACATCTAAAGCCAAAGCCTCATTATCCATAACGCCTATGCCTTTTTTAAGAACTCTTTTTGCTATTTTTTTTGCTTCTTTAAGAGAATGCATTTTATAGGTACCGCATTGATACATATTAAGCTCAGGAATATCTTTTTTCGATTTCACCTCAAGAACATCTTTCATCGATTTACTCCATGCTTGCATAACCTTTTGATCACTTGGTTCACCCAAAAGAGACATATAAAATCCCGTTCTGCACCCCATAGGAGATATATCTATAATTTCTATATTTTTATCATTGAGATGTTCACGCATAAACCCTGCAAAAAGATGCTCAAGCGTATGCATTCCCTTTGCACTCATCTTCTCTCTGTTTGGTTTTGTAAATCGTAGATCATAGACGCTTATCGTATCTCCACTCGGTGTTTTCATCTTTTTTGCAAGACGGAGAGCGGGGGCTTTCATCTTCGTATGATCAACGCAAAAACTATCTAAAAGTGGCATAATGCATCCTTGTTTAAAAATTAATTAGATTATAGCAAAATTATAAATTTATACAAACAGAAATATAATACAAACTAATCACAAAATTAATACTGACTTAACACTATATTAACACTATAAGTACTATAATAAAAGTTCAAGGTTAAATAATAACCTTCAACTAATTATAAGGAGTTAGAAATGGACTACTTGGGGCTTTTTCCAGTATTTTATGTACCTGATGTCGGTTCTGCTTGGCTAATGGGATTAACGGGAACTATACATATTATGGCTTCTCACACATCTGTCGGTGCGGCAATGCTTTTTGCTTTCTTGGCACATAAAGCGTATAAAGAGGATAGAGATGATCTCTATGATTACATGAAGCGTTACGGCATGTTCTTATTGATTTTCTCTTATGTTATCGGCTCGATTACGGGACCTGGTATTTGGTATACGGCAACAGCAGCCAGCCCACGGGGGATTAGTGCACTTATTCACAACTTTGTTTGGGTTTGGGCTACTGAGTGGGTATTCTTCATCTATGAAGTTATAGCTGTATTTGCACTTGTATATTTTATAGGTAAAATAGATAAAAAAACACACCTAAAACTTACATATACATTTGCTCTTGCTTCTGTTGGAACATTGGCGCTTATCATTGGTATCATCAGCTTTATGATGTGGCCTGGCAACGATGCATTCTACAATACAGGATCTGCAAGTGATGCATTCTTTGGTTTAAATACATTCCCACATATGTTCTTAAGAATAGGCTTTATGGTTATGATGTCCGGTGTTATCGGTCTGATTATCTCAAGTGCTATGAAAAGAGAGAATGTTGAACTATCAAATGAACTTACAAGAAAAATGGGGTATGTAGGACTTATTGGTGGTTTTGTTGCTCTCTTCTTCTTTATGTGGTATATCAGCACTTTGCCTGCAAATGCAGATGCAGTACTTGGATTGACTTTAGATTCTATTATTTTCAATCGTATCATTCTTGCTATTATGTTTTCACTTTATTTCTTTTTGGCTATTCTCAAACCACAATGGATTGGCAAATATCTTGCAGTTATCATGATGTTTGTTATCGGTATTGTCGGCGTATGGCCAGGTGAAAAACTCAGAGAGTCCATGAGAAAACCTTATGTTGCAGGTCAATATATCTATAGTAACCAAATTATTAGTAGGGATGTTCCGGGCAAAGGCGTTAAAAGTGAGGTAGAAGTAGTTGCTGCTAAAGGTCTACTTGGAGTTGATCCATGGGTACCTGAGAGACTACGCACTATAACACCGGAAAATAAACTTGAAGTTGGAGAATATCTTACTAAAAGAGCCTGCTCTAACTGTCACTCTTTGGAAAAAGGCGGCAAATATAGATCTATGATAGCGCTCTTTACAGATAAAGTTCAAATGACAGATGCTGCATCTATTAAAAGCTATATGCAAGTTATTGGCACAGGTTCCATACCTTATATGCCTAAAATAGCTCTTCCGGATGAAGAGTATGATGCGATGGCTGAGTGGATTGCCACGCAAATTAACAACTAAAGGAGGTTGATCATGGATGCAACTATATTAAACGTATTACGAGATCCTGCAGGTGTACCATTCTTCCCTGTAGTTTTTCAAGGGCTTTACATCTTGACATGGGCGCTTCACGCGGCATTTGTCTTGTTGGCACTAGGTAGTTTTGGACTTTCGCTTTATGGAAGCATGAAACAAAAACATGATGCAAATTGGAAAGTTTTAAATCCACATTTGATTCAAACTGGGAAATTAAGTATTTCTTTGCTTATTTTGCTTGGTATTGCACCACTACTTTTCACTCAAGTCATCTATGATGCGGGTTGGTATGTGGCAAATACACTCTCAGGAGCATGGGTATTTATCTTTATTTATGCTTTGATCGCTGCATATTTGATGTTCTACTGGTACTACTATGCAAATAAAAGAAACGGTGGTGGTGGTACATTTATCGGGCTTATCTCTTTCTTGATTGTAGTCTTTTGTGGTATTTTAATGCATAACTTTGCTGTAATCTCTATCTCTACTCCTGATCAATGGATGGAGATGTATGCACCGGGTGGTGTCATAGATACATCCGGGCTTAACCTTGCTTGGGATATTGTAAGACTTGCTTTCTTGGTAAGTTTGGCTATTCCTGTACTTGGAATATTCTTGCAAAACTATAGTGATTTTGTAAGTACAAAATCTGACTATAGCGCTGACTTTGTAAGCTTTACTAGAAAACTCGGTAATAAATTTGCGGTTATCGGTCTGCTTATCAGTGCTGTTCTTTTTGTTCTTTGGATGATGCAAGAGAATCTTTTGATGCATCCTGTATCACTAGCAACTATTGTTTCTGTAGTTATATTGCTTATTATGGCAATGTTCCTTAAAAACAGCTACATCACTACGCTTTGGCTTGTTGTTGTAGCACTTTTCATCTCAGGTATTCGCGAGCTTATCAGATATAATATTATGTCAGGTCTCGGGTATGATCTTTACGGATATCCTGTAAATCTTGAGATACCAACAATTGCGATGTTCTTATCGACATTTGTGATTCTAGGCTTCACAGGTGTTGCATACATCTTGACAATGGCATGGAAAGTCGGAAAACTTGAAAACGGTGCTACTTTAGACGGAACCAAAAGTGCTGCTGTCACAAAACTTGGCAACATCACACTTGGACTCTTTGTTCTATGGATGCTTATCTATTTCGCTTGGGGTATGATCATATTGTTTAAAAACACTCTATAATAGAGCACAATCAATCCTACCTTTATCTTTCACTTCAGGCTTTTTGCCTGAAGTATGGATACTCCCTACTTAACCCTTCTTATCAACCACAATTTTATCTTTACAAACTTGTCTAATATCCAAGTATACTTTTTTTATTACTCATATAATGCGACTCACCAATATACCAATACTACACTTAATGAAGGACTCATCAATGGCGGCTTACAAAGGTTGTGCTGTCACTTTGGACTTTCTTAGAGGCTATACTAACTTCGTCTTAGATAGGGTTTTGAAAGACTGATTATGATGATATACTCATCATAATCATTATTTACAAAATACAAAAAAGGAGGAAAGTAATAAAGTGTAGATATTAAAAAAGGGGGGGCAAGAAGAGGAAGAGTTATACTCTTGCCTCTTCTCTTCTTTGGAGTCGCTCCCAAGAAGCGTCAACTCTTTTTTGCCACTCATCGAGAACATGCTTATTCTCAGGCTTAAAGAGGTGTTTAAATCTCCCTTGAGCACCAAGATAATCTTTAACAGGAATTACATTTTTAGGACGATACAAGATATTAAGCTCATACCCATCAACGATTTCATAAAGAGGAAATACCAAAGAATCTGTAGCAAGATCCATTATGTGTACCGTGTCTTTTGGATCAAATTTCCATTCAGTCGTACATGCAGAGACCGTATTGATGAAACACGGACCCTCTATCGCAAGTGCTTTTTGGAAACCTTTTGCCATGATCTTCCATTTATTCGGAGCAAGCTGAGCAACATAATGTGCCCCATTTGCAGCCATGATAGAAACCATATCTTTTTTCATTTTCTTCTCACCGTAACTCACTCTACCCGCAGGTGAAGTTGTTGTGCTTGAGCCAATAGGCGTTGAAGATGATCTCTGGCCGCCCGTATTTGCATATACTTCATTATCTAGGCAGATATAAGTAAAATCATGTCCTCTCTCTACAGCACCGCTTAACCATTGAAAACCTATATCATATGTGGAACCGTCTCCTCCAAATGCAACAAATTTAACGGGGGCATCAGGATTTTTAAGCGTGCCTTTTCTTTTTCTGGCTTTATACATAGCTTCAGCACCAGCTGCGGCAGTTGCTGCATTTTCAAAGCCGATATGTATCCAAGATGTATCCCAAGCCGTGTATGGATAGACAGCTGTTGAAACTTCAAGACATCCTGTATTTGTAGCGATAACAAGATTGTCATCACTACAATTCATAAGCTCTCTTACGATCATAGAGTGAGCGCATCCCGGACAAAGAAGATGGGCTCCCTCGAACCTTTCATTTGCTGTTGAAAATTCTTTTAAGTTTTTTATTGATGTGATTGCCATGATTATCTCCTATTTGTCTCAAAGAAGCCGAGCTTTGGACCTCTAAGTCCGCTAAATTGCTGAATTTGTGTTGTTATGTATCCTGCATCAGCATGTGCTTTTTGTTCTCTCATTATTCTCTTTGCTTCTTCGACAGCAAAATCTCTACCTCCAAGTCCATAGATATAGTTTGTCACAAGCGGTCTATTTTTTGTTGAGTAAAGTGCAGCGCTTACCTCATTAAAGAGTGCACCCATAGCGCCACCCGGTGATGATCTATCCATACAACATACAGTTTTTACGTCTTTAAGTGCTTCACGAATGTTATCAAAAGGGAATGGTCGGAAACATCGAGGCGCAACCACGCCTACTTTTAATCCCTCATCGGCACGAAGTTGTTGTGCGGCAAGCCTACAAGTCTCAACGGTTGCTCCAAGCGCCACGATAGCTACTTCTGCATCTTCCATCATATAAGACTCTACTCTTTTATATTTTCTTCCTGTTTTTTTCTCAAAAGCATCAAATACCTCATTGATTACATCTCTTGAATCCATAAGTGCTTTATGCTGTTTTGCTTTATGCTCAAAATGCCAATCTTCTTCTGTTTGTGCGCCATATGTTACAGGCTTAGAAAAATCAAGCATTTCTTGATATGTTTCATATTCTCCTATAAATGCATATGCATCTTCATCTTGAAGTGGATTGGTATTTTGCGCAGTATGTGAAGTAATAAACCCGTCTTGGTGTATCATAACAGGAAGTCTTACGCGCATATCTTCACCTATTTTAAATGCACAAAGCGTCATATCATACGCCTCTTGCGCATTAAATGCATCAAGTTGAATCCAGCCTGAATCACGCCCAAGATACATATCCGAGTGATCTCCTCTAACATTGAGTGGACTTGCCAATGCGCGGTTAACAACTGTCAATACGATAGGTAATCGCATGCCTGACGCCTGATAAAGCACCTCTGCCATCAAAGCAAAACCTTGAGAAGATGTAGCAGTTGCTACTCTTCCTCCGGCAGCTGCAGCACCGACACATCCACTCATCGCCGCATGCTCACTCTCTACCATTACAAATTCTCCGTCCACATACCCATCGGCAACAAACTGACCGTAATTTTCAACTATCGGTGTTGAAGGGGTGATAGGATATGCCGCTACGACATCAACTTGTGCTTGCCTAAGAGCGTGTGCTGCGGCATAATTCCCGTCCCACACCTCTATTTCTTGTAAATCATATCTTTCTGCCATAGTAATCCTTTACTTAATCTTTCTTCTCTTTTTGTGGCCAGCTCTCAAGAGCTTTTTCTATCTCATCGTGTTCTGCAAACATTAAAAGTGATTTCGGGTTTGTAGGGCATACCTCAACACACACAGAGCATCCCTTGCAATGATCATAATCAATCCCCAACATCTGTTTATCTCTAGAGATGATAGATGTATCCGGGCACCATACCCAACAGTTTTGACAATCGATACAGATATCTCTATTGTAAACAGGTTTTACAACTCTCCAAGAAGCAACCGTAGCAGTATAAGAGCTAAATTCAGAATAGCATCTCTCTTCTTGTTTGAGTGAAGCTATATTTGCAGCGTCCCCCTCAAATGAGTGTATAACAACACCCTGTGTTACCGCATCCCATCCAACGAGTTCTTCACTTCCTATCTCTTTGGTTCCCCTATTTTCAGTCGCACATACGCCTTTCATCTTTATCCTTTTATTTTACTTCATTGTATGCAGTCGTAATTGCATCCATATTAGAATCAATTATCTTTTGAGGGAACTTAGATAAGACTTTCTTCATTCTATCTAAGAAATAATCTAAATCAAACATCCCGGAAACTTTTACAAATGCACCCAACATCGGCGAGTTTGGAATCGCTCTACCAATAGTTTTTAAAGATATATCGATACAGTCAACCACAAACACTCTTTCACTTTTATCTTGAAGCGAAGGTATCTCGCCAATAAGCTCATCTTTTGTTTTATGTGTCGTAATGATATATTTTGTAGTTGCTTTATCATTTGCTGTTATATCGTCCGTATATGCAAGAGCAGGATCGATAACAAGCACATAATCCGGTCTCATAAACTTCTCGTGGTTGATAATCGGTTCATCATCTATACGATTGTATGCACGCATAGCAGCACCTCTCTTTGCTGATCCATAGAGAGCAAAAGCTTGAACCTGCTTCCCTGTAGTGGACACTACATCCCCTAAACCTTTAGCCCCTGTGACGGCACCCTGTCCGGCACGAGAATGCCATCTAATCTCAACCATAACATCTCCCTGTCATTTTTTTGCTAATTGTATTGTAATGAGACCTCTCTTAAAAGAGGCTTGATTTTGCTTTTAATAGCTTTTAATAATGTATTTAACGGCGTCTAAAGTATCATTAAATATCGTCTTCTCATCACTACAACTTCTTAAATTCTTCACTGAAGCATAACCTGAACTTACCGCAGTAGAGTAAATACCTGCTGCTTTTGCCGCAAGTATATCCATGCAAGTATCTCCAATCATCCAACAGCTTTTTTTATCTATATTTAACTTAATTAAAGCTTTAATTACAGGTTCTGCGTCCGGTTTTGGTTTTAGCACATCTTCTCTACCTATAAGCACATCAAAATACTCAAATAAACCAAGATGCTCCAAAAGCATCTTTGAAAATTTTCCCGTTTTTGTCGTCACGACGCCCAACTTTGCATATTTACTTGCCAGCTCAACAGCCTCTTTTGCATTTGGAAGTAAAATCGTCTTTTGTTTACTCACTTTTTGATAATGTTCTTTATAACGCACAACATGCATATCAATGCTCTCTTGCGAGACACCCAAGGAGGCAAACATATCCTCCAAAGGATGTCCTATATGCTGCGTAATCTTCTCTTTTGGAGGTATTGGCTCTGCAAAATGAGCAAATGATACGCCGAAACTCTCTATAATTGCTTCTGTGGAATCTATCAATGTTCCATCAAGATCAAACAATATTGCCAAACTCATTTTTCTTCTTTCTCCCACTCTATTTGATTGTGCATGATGCCGATAATTGAAGGTTCTACCCCCTTGATATCTTTACTTATGGCAGTAATACTATTTGGAATGTATAAAAATATATAAGGTTTATCTTCTGCTATAAGTGAAAATATTTCTTTGTAATTCTTTGCAAAACGTTCTTCATCAACCATGCCCTCGGCTTCATCTATAAGCTTATCAATTTTACTGTTTTTATAGCCCACAAGATTAAATCCTCCGGGTTTATCACTACTGCTATGCCAAATGCTTTTTGCATCGGGGATGAGTGATAGATTCCATCCAAGAAGCACTGCTTCAAAATCTCTTGGCATAACGACTGTATTTAAAAATGCCTGCCACTCCATACTTCGTATCCTCATCTTGATGCCGACTTTTGAGAGCTGATGTTGGAGTATTTGCGCAGCATATATACGAATATCATTATCTGTATTGGTTGCAAGTTCAAACTCAAAAGGATGCATCTCATCAAACCCAAGTGTGGCAAGTATCTCTTTTGCCTTTTGCGGATTATAAATGTGCTCTTTTACATCCTTGGGGTAAACATCACTATCGGGCATAAAAGGACCGTTACATATCTTCCCGTGAGAGAAAAAGAGAAGATCAATCAACTCTTTTTTGTTAATAGCCGACGATATTGCTTCTCGTATGCGTTTATCTTTAAATTTTTCATTTCGCAAATTAAACCCTAAATAACTATAGCTGTATGAAGGCTCTTCGATAATCTGATAATTTTTTTGAAAATCTTCATCTGTCTGCCGCTCTAACTGCAAAGCATCAAGTGAGCCAAGATCAAGTTTGTGTGCCTTTAATGATATAAACTCCATCATAGGATCCTTAATAGGATGAAAAACAACCTTCTCAATGCGTGGAGGATGGGGTTTGTAATAACTGTTTACTTCTAGGACAATCTGCTCATTTGGACCAAATGCCTTTTTCATTATATAAGGACCAGTGCCTACGGGCTCTTTGTTGAGCCTGCTTGTCATAGGGTCACCTTCTTTACTCCATAAATGTTCAGGCAATATCCCCATCATCCAAATAACAAGTGCTTTAAAATAAGGCTTTTTATAAATCACTTTTATTTTTGTTTGGCTGAGTGCTTCAACTGAACGAATATTTTTAAAATCATCTTTATAAGGAGTAGTAATTTTATCTGAATTAAGAAGATTATAGGTAAAAACAATATCTTTAGAAGTTACGGCAACACCGTCATGCCATCGTAGACCCTCTTGAAGTTCAAATATCAGTGTTGTATCATTTTCAAAATGAAAATTTTGTGCTAGATCTCCTACGATCTTACCCTCTTTATCAAACTTCACGAGACCATTAAATAA
>JAFGVX010000106.1 GCA_016937775.1 Campylobacterales bacterium
CAAAAAAGCGTTGAATCTGAGCATGCAAAGCGGGTATGCGCATTATTTTAGCAGAAGCCGTCAGCGTATTTGGAAAAAAGGCGAGAGCTCCGGTCATACTCAAAAGATAATTGAAGTTCTTCTTGATTGCGATAGTGATACATTGCTTTTAAAAGTAGAGCAAAACGGTGTTGCGTGCCATACGGGAAGAAGAAGTTGCTTTTTTAACTCCTTGACATATGATAAAATCGTTTTAGATAAAGAGCTTGATGCGGATGCGATCTATGGCGTTGTTGATACGCTCTATCATACTATCTTAGAGCGAAAAACAAGCAGTGATGCAAAATCATGGACAAAAAAACTTCTTGATGATCCTGCTTTGCTTGAAGCAAAGATCAAAGAGGAAGCAGAGGAGTTGGTAAAAGCGATCAAAGAGGAGAGTGATGAACAAGTGATCTATGAGGCTGCCGATCTTCTCTATCATGCGCTTGTTGGTCTTGGTTTGAGAGAGCTCTCTCCTGATAGAGTAAAACAAGAGCTTAAAAGGCGTTTTGGGACTAGCGGAATACAGGAAAAAGAGAGCAGAAACTAAAAAAAAGGGGGGGTAGTGTCAAATATATTGGCATTGATTGCTAGAATAGCATTAGCGTTATTTCTTCTCGTTGTATTTGGATGTATGCTTTATATGCTTGCACTCTCTCCGACAAAAGCAACTCCAGCGAAAGATCAAAATCTCTCCCAGCCAATCTCCAAACAAACAAAACAAAAAGTTAAAAGTTCATTCAATGAAAAAACGAGTAACGAGAAATTTATTACCAATGGCAAAATAGATTCTTTGATAGCTCTAGCTAAAAGTAAACTCGGTGCAAAATATGTTCCAGGAAAGGCAGGACCAAATACTTTTGATTGTTCGGGATTTGTCTATTATATTTTTAAAGAACAAGGTAGGGTTATTCCAAGAACATCGATATCACAATCGAAGATAGGTAAAAAATTGGATAAATCAGAAATTCAAAGAGGTGATATACTCTTTTTTAACACAGCAAACAGTAAACATGTAAATCATAGTGGCATCTATCTTGGTGAGAATAAATTTATCCATGCAAGCTCAGGAGAGGCATATAGTGTCACAATCTCTAATTTGGATGGATGGTATAAAGATAAATTTTTATGGGGTATAAGGGTGTTTAATCAAAAGTAGAGATGCTCTTTAGCAAGTTCTTTTTTGATGCACGCCGTCATCTTATTTTTACTCCAGCCACACCAAAAAGGTACAATAACACTTCCATTTTCTGAGCCCGCAGCAATTCTTTGTACTGAGATGTTTTTAGGTTTGAGCTTGAGCGCTTGCGTTAAGATAGAAGAATACTCTTCTATAGTAATCGGCTGAAATTCACCGTTTTTATATTCATTTGCAAGCATAGTATTTTTTACAACATAAAGTGGATGGTATTTGATCGAATCAACCCCCCATGCATAAACCTCTTTTGTACTTTGTAGCATCATCTTTGCATCTTCTCCGGGAAGTCCGTAGATAAGATGTGCACAAACATGAAGCCCTTTATCTTTCGTTTTTTTGATCATCTTTTTTGCATTGAGTGCATCATGCCCCCTATTGATGCGTTGTAGTGTTTGATCATGAATTGATTGCACACCATACTCTATCCATATTTCTTTTGTTTTATTGAGTTCACTTAGATAATCAAGTACTTCATCGCTAATGCTATCACTTCTTGTGCCGATACTTAAGCCTATAACATCATCATAGTTTAATGCTTTTTCAAAGAGTATTTTGAGTGTATCAAAGGGAGCATAAGTGTTTGTAAAGGCTTGGAAATAGACTAAAAATTTCTTTGCTCCTTTGCTCCTTTGCTCCTTTGCTCCTTCTCGTATTTGCGTATCGAGTTCGTTGAGTTGTATCTCCAAAAGAGGATTATTTGTTGAGTTTGGATTGAGTGTTATTTTGTATTGAGTACCCATATTTGGACTAAAAGATTCATTGAGGCAGAAGGTGCATCCTCCTTTTGCTACGGTACCGTCAATATTTGGGCATGTAAATCCACTGAGACCAATAGGTATCTTTGCTACTTTATGATGATATTTTTTTCGAAGGTATCTTCCAAATGTAAAAAGTGTCTCTTTCCCCATAGACACCTATTCCAAGTCACTACATCCGGGGCTTTTTGCATTTCCTCCGGCAAAATAGTTTCCATCAAAACTTACAAGTGAATAGCTCCTATGTTCGCCGAGAGATTTTTTGAGACCCTCAATCGACAAAAACCCAAGAGAGTCAGCTTCAATCGAATCTGATATCTCTCTTGGAGTATATTTTGCCGAGATAAGCTCCTCTTGAGTCGGTGTATCAATGCCGTATCTGCATGGATACTTGATTTCGGGTGCAGCTATACGCATATGAATCTCTTTTGCGCCTGCCTCTTTGAGCATTTTAACTATCTGTTTAGATGTTGTTCCCCGTACTAAAGAATCATCAACGATGGCAATTGATTTTCCTTTGATAAGCGAAGAGATAGGGGAGAGTTTGAGTTTGACCTTGAGGTTTCTAATCGCCTGAGTCGGTTCTATAAAAGTCCTTCCTATGTAGTGGTTTCTTACGATTGCCATTTCAAAAGGAACTCCAAGTCCTTCTGCGAAGCCTCTAGCCGCGGCAACACCGCTATCAGGCACCGGGATAACAAGATCAACATTTGCAGGTTGCTCTTTTGCTAAACATTTACCCATTTTGAGTCTTGATTCATAAACATTAGTTCCATCAATTATTGAATCAGGTCTTGCAAAATAGATATACTCAAAAGCGCAAGGATGATAGTCACTCTCAAATATCTGCTCACTTTTTGGCTCTTTGCCGTGTTCAAATATAAGCATCTCTCCTGGGCGTATATCTCTTATGAAGGTAGCACCCAAAAGATCAAATGCGCATGTCTCACTCGCTACTATATAGCCACCGTCTTCTAATTTTGCAAGGCTTAAAGGTCTAATGCCGTATCGATCTCTAATCACAAACATTTTTGAACGGCTTTGGATCACAAGACAGTATGCACCTTCTAGTTTTTGAAGCATATCTTTGATACGATCAACAAGTTTATCCTCTTGACTTTTTGCTATGAGATGTACGATATTTTCTGTATCCATACCACTTTGAAATATAGCACCTCTATCGATAAGTGCTTCTCTGACCTCTTGTTTATTGACAAGGTTTCCGTTGTGTGCTACAGATATCTCTCCAAGTTTATATCGAGCAAATACAGGTTGTGCATCAAGAATAGATTCGTTACCTGCTGTTGAGTATCGATTGTGCCCTATGGCAGATGTCCCTTGAAGTTTATCAAAGGCATCTTCGTCAAAAACTTCGGTAACGAGACCTCTTTTTTTAACAAGAGTTATCTTTTTACCGTCAGCACTGCTAATTCCTGTGGATTCTTGTCCTCGATGCTGCATAGCAAAAAGAGCATAATAAGCTTTCTTAGAAGCATTTGGAGAGTCATAGACACCGACTATTGCGCACATATTAATCCTTTACATCTCTAAAGCGTCATTGATGGAGTAGAGTCCATTTTTCTGTTTTATGAGCCATTTTGCAGCACGAATTGCACCTTTTGAAAATGTCTCTCTGCTCGTTGCTGTATGGTTAAGCTCTATAAATTCACCGTCATTATAGAAGCCTACCGTATGCCGACCGACCACATCGCCACCTCGAAGGGACATAACGCCTATCTCATCTTTAGTTCTTGCGCCTATTGCACCATCTCTACCGCTTACACGCACGGCATCAATATCCAAACCTCTTCCTTTTGCGGCAAATTCTGCAAGTGTCAAAGCTGTACCGCTTGGAGCATCCACTTTATATCTATGGTGTTGTTCGACAATCTCGATATCAAAATCACTCAATGTGGCAGAAACTTTTTCAACCAACATTTTTAAAAGCGCAATACCTGCTGACATATTTGTCGAATAGAGTACAGGCATTTCTGCAGCAACATCGCTGAGTAAATTTTGTTGGTGTGTGCTCAATCCCGTTGTTGCAATGACAAGAGGAGTAGGATTGTTGATAGCTTCTTCACAAAGCGCAGCCGTTGCATCAGGTGCCGAGAAATCTATGACTACATCTGATTCTTCGAGAAGTACTTTCATGCTACTTGTCTTTATGATGCCCTCATCAATATCTTGCTTGAGTTCATCAAAAACATGTACGACATTTAGTTTTAGCTCACTATCTGTGGCTATATTTTTTATAAGCAATTCGCCAACCCTGCCTGTACTTCCCAATATTCCTACTCTAACCATTATTTATGACCTTTCTTGCAAATATGATATAACTTCTAGTGCTGCGATAGCGCCGTCACTTGCCGCACATACGACTTGTTTCGGAGCATCTGCGCGTATATCTCCGGCAACAAAAAGTCCCTCAAGAGACGTATGCATCTTGAGATTTGTTTCGATTTGTCCGAGATCATTTGTCTTGCAGATAAAACTGCCATCCTTGTTTTGTAAAACCTTATTGTTAACATTATGACCTATAAAGACAAAAAGTCCGGGAACATGAAGTTCACTTAGGTTGCCATTTTTGTCTTTTAAAATAAGAGTATTAAGACCACTCATATCACCTTGTATCTCTTCGATCGTTGTCTCAAGAATAAGCTCGATATTCTCTCTCTTTTTTACTCTCTCAACCGTTGCAGGTATCGCTCTAAAACCATCCCTTCTATGAATAACATACACTTTTGAGCAGATATTTGAGAGATAATATGCTTCTTCAAGTGCAGTGTCCCCTCCACCTAAAAGAGCAACTTCTTTATCTTTATAGAAAAATCCGTCACATGTGGCACAGCTACTCACGCCTCTTCCGAAAAACTCATCTTCGCCTTTTATGCCGGCTCTTTTTGGAGTACTGCCGGTACATACTATAACACTTTTTGCTTTGATCGGTTCTTTGTTTGGAATATTAATCAAGAAGAGATCACCCTCTTTTTGGACACTTGTTACTTCATCCATTTGGTGTTTTAAACCAAAATGAAAACACTGCTCCATCCATCCATCCATAAATTCCATCCCACTCTTTTGGTGGTCAAAAAATCCGGGATAGTTTTCTATCTCGCTACTGCTTGTAATCTGTCCGCCGGGCATACCTTTTTCGAAGAGAACAACATTTTTTAATCCACCTCTTGTAGCATAGAGTCCGGCACTTAGTCCCGCAGGTCCACCACCTATTATAGCGCACTCAAGCATAGCTAATCTCCTTCATTTTCTTTATTGTCTGATGCATGGCTTTTGTAAAATGGATTGTATCTAAAAAGTGGTAAAGAAAGAAATAAAAAGGATCAAAAAAGACCCTTTTCGTTAAGTTTTACGCTAAAGCGTTGAGTTTTTCGGCAAATGTATCTTTTGAAGCTGCACCTACCATTTGATCTACCATTTCCCCGTTTTTAAAGAAAAGAATTGTCGGTATAGATCGGATACCGTATTTGATGGCAATGTCTTGTTGCTCATCGGTATTTACTTTACATATCTTTGCTTTTCCGTCAAAATCTTCGGCAAGCTCTTCGATAACAGGCGCTATCATTCTACAAGGTCCACACCACGGTGCCCAAAAATCTACCATTACAACGCCTTCACTTATTGTTGCGTCAAAGTTGTCACTTGTTAATTCTATGTATTTTCCCATTTGTATCCCTTAATTTGTTATATTGAAAATATACAATATTTTTGCTAAGAGAAATAAATCTCATAAGCGCTATGCCACTTTAACTAATCTTATGATATTTGTCAAGTAA
>JAFGVX010000107.1 GCA_016937775.1 Campylobacterales bacterium
AAAGTATGGCAGCACGTTAAACGTCCAGGGCAATTTAGAGTTTAAAAAGCGTGTACTTATGGTGAGCCAAAAGTACGATCTTAAAGTGAACTTCACAGATCCGCAGATGAAGAAGATCCAGGATCAACACCAGAAACAAAATCAAACTCAATCTACAAACAAAGGTATGAGCAGATAGTTAATAATAAATCCTAATATTTATTAAATGTTAGGAATAGTTAAGAACTTTTAGGATATAATTAATTATATCAAAACTAAAGAGAGATCATACATGAAACAGTTTACACTTTGGATCGGAAATAATATTAACCAGGAAGAACAAAAAAGTTATCAAGAGATCAAAGATCTTTTCATGGCTTCAAAGTTTTACCAAGAATATAAAAAAGGACAATGGTTAGAGAGCTGCTTAAAGCTTTTTATCTTTGACAAAGAGGGTTTGAACGCATCCTATGAGGAAAAAGATTTTACAGATCTATATAATTACATTAATAAAGAGGTAAGGGGATGAAAGCATATATAGCAAAAAATAAGTGGCGTGAAGAAAAAAATTATTTAGTCATTGCTGCAACTAAAAAAGAAGCTTTAGCTTTTTTTGCCTCCTATATAGGAGGGTTTGGGTTTAATTATTTAAAAAAAGATTTTAACGAAGTCAAAATTAAACAAATGGATTTAGGAAGCATATCAATATTCCCTCCTAATTTAGAGAGCTATGGTTTATCAGAATGTTTTACATTTAATCTACAAGTTAAAACAGATCCTTATATCTACTATGAGGAGCAGCTTATATCAGATGATGAAGCGACAACTAAAGGATTAATCAAACTCTTTAAAAATGAATATGCAGATTTTTTTAAGAAATATTTATAAGGAAAGGATTAGCCAAAGTTACTTAAATTAACCGCAGTTGAACAGCGGTTTAATCAAGAAGATTAAAAAGGGAAATAATGAAGAAAAAATTGGAGGAAAGTGATGAATAAAACTGAAATAGCAAATAGAATACAAGTTGATAGAAAAACCATAAACAACTGGGAAAAAACAAAGCCTGAATTATTACGATTAGTATATTTAGGTCTTGAAGCAGAAAAGTTGTTAGAGAAGAAAAGAGGTGAGGATCTTGATCTAGTAGAAGATTTAAGTATTAAGTATTTAATTGAGGAACAAAATACAATAGTAGAGAGACTCCAAAAAATAACAAAACTTATTTCACAAAGGATTGGATAATTATGTCAAAAGATTACGGATCAAAACAAAAAACACAGGTAAAAAATTATTCAGCGGCTTTAATACTTACCGTATTGGCTTTTGTTGCTGCAAACGTGGGAGCGACACAGTACACCGCAGCAGCTTTTAATTACCACCCAAACCTGGGAGATCCTATCATAGGAAAATTCTATAACCCTTTTGGATGGATCACATGGCAATTTGAATATTTCGATATTTACAGTTACTTCTTTAAAACACTTAATATCACAATGGTAGGGATCTTTACGGGTGTATTTGTGCTTTACATCATCGTAAGGCTCTTAGGACTAAGAAAAGCCAAAATCCATGATGATATACATGGTACAGCTCATTGGATGGAAGAAAAAGAAGTTAAAGAAACGGGTTTGATGGATGCAACGGACGGAGCATATATCGGAGCATACAAAAATAAAAAAGGTGATATTAAATATCTTAGACATAACGGACCAGAGCATATTATGGCGTTTGCACCTACAAGATCGGGTAAAGGTGTTGGTTTGGTTTTACCCACATTATTAGCCTGGAGAGAGTCAGCGTTGATCCTTGATATTAAAGGCGAGAATTACGCTTTAACATCGGGATGGAGATCTCAACACGCAAATAACATTTGTATAAAATTTGATCCAACAGCTAAAGAGGGCGATACTATCAAATATAATCCCCTGGAAGAGATCCGAGTAGGTACAGAATACGAAACGGCGGATCTTCAAAATATTACCATGATGATCGTAGATCCAGAGGGAAAAGGTTTAGCCGACTATTGGCAAAAATCCGCTTTTTCATTTCTTAACGGCTTAATCCTGTACGCTATCGAATTATCGGAAAAAGGAGAGATTGAATATCCGAGCCTTGCAACGATCTATGAGATCCTTAACGGTGATGAGATCCAAACGCTCTTAGAAAAAATGACAAAAAGCCCTCATAAAATCATTAAGCTTGTAGCAAGAGAAGCACTCAACAAAGCAGAGCAGGAGTTATCTGGAGTAATCGGATCTGCTGGATCTTACCTTAACCTGTACGTTGATCCTGTAGTGGCAAGGAACACCGCAGCGAGTGAGTTTAAGATCCAAGATCTTATGAACAACGAAAAGCCCGTGAGCCTTTATTTGGTTATCAAACCATCGGACAAAGACCGTCTTATGCCGTTGGTTAGGTTGGTTATTAACCAGATCCTCCGCAAACTTGTAGAAGAGATCAAATTCCAAGACGGGCAGAGCGTGGCTACTTATAAGCACCGTTTGCTTTTGATGCTTGATGAGTTTACCTCATTGGGAAAACTTGAAGTATTCCAGGAGAGTTTAGCGTACATGGCGGGGTATGGACTAAAAGCCTATATCATCATTCAAGATACTACACAGCTTTACAATGCTTACACCAAAGACGAGTCTATCATGTCAAACTGCCATGTTAAAATAGCGTATGCACCGAACAAAATGGAAACCGCAGAGCTGCTATCAAAAATGGCAGGTACTACCACGGTTACAAAAAGCTTTACCACAACATCGGGTAACAGAATAAGCGTACTATTGGGGCAAGTATCGGAAAGTATGCAGGAAGTCAGCAGACCGCTACTTACTCCAGATGAGTGTATGAGATTACCAGGGGCTAAAAAAGACAGCCAAGGAAAAGTAACAGAGCCAGGCGATATGTTAATTTTCATAGCAGGTCAAGCACCTATTTACGGAAAGCAGATCCTTTACTTTAAAGATGATGTTTTTATGGCTAGAGCCAAAGTGCCATCATTAACAAAACAAACCCCGTTATTAGATCCTAAAGTATCTAAAACGATCAGAGAAGATCGAGGAGCAAAAATAGAATAATGAAACATATCATATTTTTTGTTTCTGGGGGGCTACTAGGCTTTTTAGCCTGGGGAAACCATATAGCCTTTACTCTCCTATCCCCTTTACTCTTTTTGGCTTATTTTCAGATACCTAAGAGAGCCTATATGTATCTCTTTGCCCTGGGCTATTATTTGGCATCGAGCAGGGGGCTACTTTTCGGTACGGCAACATACTATAATGACTTTAAAACGGGCTTGATGCTTTGGAGTAGTGTGGCTTTTGTTGTCTCTTTGCCCTGGATTATTTTCTGGAGCAACGAAAAGAAAAAGAGATATATCCTGTTTCTTTTTGCGTTGGCAGCTTCAATCTTACCTCCCTTTGGATTTGTCTCATGGAACAATCCTTTGCCATCGGCGGGATTGATTTTCCCTGGAACGGGATTTTTTGGTTTTATATTCCTTTTGCTTTTAATCTATATTGCATCCTACATCATAGACAAAAAAAAGGAAATAGAGCCATTCAAGCTCATTTATGCCTATATCTTGTTATTGTCGATAACAGCATGTGGCAGCATCCTTTATAGCCCTAAAGGTGAAGAGATAAACGCAGTTCAAACCGCTTTCCAATATGATCCTGACAAACCAGACAGATTGAAAGACTACATGAGAATAACAAAATATTTAGAGATTGTGCAGCTCTCTAAAGAAAACGAGATACTTTTACCAGAAAATGCTTTAGGCTTCTATCAAGAGAGCCAAAGAGTAGCATGGGAAACCATGCCAGATCAAAAAACAGTTTTTGCAGGAGGATATATTTATCACACCGGCACAAACCAATATGATAACGCTTTACTCCAGATAGATAAGAACAGTACAAAGATCTTATACCGTCAAAGAGTACCCGTTCCTGTATCTATGTGGCGACCGTTCACGGAGGAGGGGGCAGCAGCAACGATCTATAAAGATCCTGTTATCAAGATAGGGGAGAAAAGTGTAGGTGTTCTTATTTGTTATGAACAATTAATAACTTATGTGGTGATGCAAACAATGTTTTACCACCCAGATCGTATTTATGGGATTTCTAATTTATATTGGAGTGCAGGAACGAGTATAGAGCAGATCCAAAGAGAAACTTTAGATCTCTATGGGCTACTTTTTGGAGTGGATATTTACTTTTCAGTTAATCAATAAAAAGAGATAAATTTCTCTTTTTACATCATCGGGCTAAAATATCCAAAAATACTTATCTTATTGGCGGCTTTTAAAGCCATTTCACATTGGTAAGTCTTTTGCATCTTACGAGCTTCTTCATATTTTCCAGATTTATTAAGTTTATCTATGGAGCTTTGACATTCATTGAAATCTTTTTTAAGTGCTTCTCTGTTTGACAAATAAACTTCAACTACATTTTCGGTTTCTCTGTTAAAGGCTTTGATCGCAAAGTCACATTTTGGATCACCATATAAAGCTTTTTCACAAACCTTATTTTTATATTCAAGTATCTTATCTTTTGGATATTGATCCAATAGCGTTTCTATGCCCTCATTTTCTTTTACTTGTTTTAGATCTTTCCACGCTTTACATTTAGCTGCTTCTGGAGAGAGATTATCCCCGAAAAAGGAAAGACTTTTACAAACTTCTTTTTCTTTACCGATAAACACCTGATAGTCCATTGTTTTAAATTCTGATAAGCTCTTATCATATTCTGTATTGAAGAGGGCTTCTTTATCTGCTTTTTCTTTTTCTTCTTGCCGTTTCCTTGCTTCATATTCTTTTTTCCTAAGTGCTTTTTTTGCCTCATGTGCTGCATTGCATTCTGGATCTTTTTTAAGATCTGAAATCTTGTCTTTATCTTTATCTATCATGGCATGAGCAAAAGCTTTGTTACATTCGTCTATCTTTTGATCCATTTTTTGTGGGTGATCCTGATAGTATGCTGCATCATTATCAAAAAGCCCTGCATTTGCTATTGATACCATACTGCAACATACTAATAATTTTAATTTTGTTTGTTTCATTATCTTTTTCCGTTATAAGTAAATTAGTGTTGATTATACTAAAGTTATCTGTGGAGTTTTCTAAACTCTTCTGGAGGGAGTGGATCTTGATCCGCCCACAACCCAAGATGATTGTTTTTAGCGTAGTTTTCATAAGTTATAAAAGAACGATCATTAAGGTACTTCCTATAAGCCCAAGCATAACCATGTTCAACCATCTTTAAATTAATGTTCTCACGATTAAGATAGACCGTACCGATATAACGACCGTACCGATCTTTTTTTGATATTCTTACCAGGACAAATTTACCGTAGATAAGATCTGATAAATACCATTTAGATTTTTGACCGTAAGATTGTCTTTTTTCTGGGGCATCAATATTGGCTAATCTGATCTTATAAAGATCTTTATGGATAGTAAGTACCTTGATAGTATCGCCGTCCATGACACCCACCACTTTACCTGTAATTTGTGTTGATGATAATCCGTAAACAAATTGAACACCACAAAATATAATTGTTAGTAAATACTTTTTCATTTAATACTTTTAGATTTCTTTTTAAAATAGTAGTAATCATGTGCAAAATAAGAAGAAAGCCCAGAGAATAAAGATAGCCCAACACCCGTGTTATAGGCTATTCCTATTTTGGCAAACATGATAAAGCTTGATAAACCGCCGATACAGAATAAGATTATCCCGATAATAAATTTCATACGCCCCCCTCATCGAGGAGAGGAGTTATCGAGTTATGCCTCTTCTTTTGCGTTTTCGCTTTTGAACTCTTCATTTATCCGCCACAAATTCAGCTTCTAAGCCACCATTTGGTTTAAGTTTACACTTAATCTTGTAATCATTACCTTTGGCGGATTTACGAGCCATTATAACCTCTTGACCGTCTAAAAGCTTTTCGGCTTGTGGTTTGGTTAGGTTTTTACCCCTAAAATCTTTAAATACGAATTTATCACCTTTTTTAAAAGTCTTAGACGTTTCGATTAAAGCTGTTGGATCATCTTGGGTTGAACTGCTATCGCTGTCAGAGTTAGCCCAGATAACAGAAACAAAATATTTATTATCTGGATCAAAATAGATACCGTGATTTTCTTCCTGGAGTGGACTCTCTTTAGAAGTTGTTAAAAACTTCTCCAAATCGGCTTCACAAAGAACGTACCCAAGCGTTTTACTTTGATCTTTAAAAATTGAAAACTTACAACCAGATTGTTTACCGTTTTTAAAGAGGTTTTTGGAACATTTAAAGACTTTATCCGTTGATACCATGTCAGAGCCACACAAAGGGCATTTAATGCCCTCTATAGTCTCTTTTTTGCTTACAGATCTTTCCTCCGCTTCAACTTCTTTTCCAACGGCTTTAATCATATTTGGGATCATGTCCTCCATAATAATTTTATCAACTTCATTGATAAAATCAGTATGGTTTTTTTCGCCCTGGCGGATCTCTTCAAATCCATTTTCCCAAGTGGCAGTTAAAACAATGCTTTTTAACGCATCTGGATAAACTTTGTATAATTCCCATCCTCTTTGTGTGAGTGTCAAGGCATCGGTTTTATCTGCTTGTATGATCTCATTTTCAAAGAGATCATTAATGATCCCCTCTCTAGTTCTATCAGTACCGATACCCTCTGCATTTTTGAGTAACTTTTTGATCTCTTTATATTTAGAGATCTGCTCTCGATCATCTGCTTCTCTAATCATCTGATCTACAACTCTTGATACGTTAAGCATGGTAGCCAACAGAGATTTGGTTGTATAAAGAGCAGGGGCTTTAGTTAAACTCTCTTTGATCTCCAGGGAGTCTAAATTTACTTTAGATCCTGGAGAGAGAGGATCTTCGCTTGTGAATGTGCTATCTTTGATCTCTTCATCCAGGAAAGTCCTCCAACCTTGCTTTAGAGCTTTTCTTCCTGTTAATTCAAACTTGTAACCATCTTTAGAGCTTACGATAAGGTGTTGCTTCTCGATCTCATCATCTTCTAAAAACGCCACCATGATCCTTTTAGCGATCAATTCATAAGCCTCTTTGAGCTTTGGCAATTTGTTATTTTTCCAAATAGCGAAATCCTGCTCTGTAGGCACTTTAGAAGTAACTGAAAGAGGAGGGTGATTTTGTTTCGCTGCTTTTTTGTCATTAAAGATATAAGTATCAGTTGTAAAGGCTATATCGTCTTTGCCAAAATAGGTTTTTAGAGCCTGGAGAGAGATCTGTACGTCCTCTTTGTCGTCATTGGAAAAGAAACGTCCGTTTGTACCTTGATACGTTGTAAATCCCTCATCCCTTAGATATTGAAGAATATCGTTACATTGTGTATAGGATATTTTATATTTACCCATCATTTCCGTAGCAAAATCCGTACCAGACAAAGGCAGGGGGCGGCTCTTTGAGTGAGTGATCTCCGTATCAAACTTTTCTACAATAACCTCCAGGTTATCGCTCTCTATGGAACGCTTAACCTCCTCGATCTCATCTTTGAGATAGTAGCTCGACTCTTTTGTCATTTTAGGTGTACCATCACTCTCTCTTTCCCCCGTTTCGGTGTAATAAAAGTGTGAAAGTTCAAGATCACCTTTTTTGGCGTTGAGCTTCCAATATGGAGAGGGCTTAAAATTTTGGATCTCTAGCTCTCTATTACCCACCAAAGAAGTGATAACGCCTTTTACTCTACCGATATAAAAAGGCTTGTTATAGTGATCTACCGCTGTTTTAGTTAATTTCATTCCTGTAAGGTAATCACAATCTGATCTAGCTAATTGTGATTGATAGAGAGCCTCAAATTTTGGATCATTAAAAGGCATAAGGTTACTCATTGCTTTACTCACCGCTTCTTTAGCTTTAAAAGATCCTGTATTCCAAAATCTTTTTATAGGCACGTTCACCTTTGGATGTGTTAAAAAAATCATATCTCTACCAATCGTCTCTCCCTCTGCATCTGCATCTGTAGCGATAATGATCTCTTTTAGATCCACTCTGGAGAGTTGATCTTTAAGGATCTTCCTTTGTTTTGTTTTATTACCAGACTCCGCAGGTACTTTTTTAATTCTTTTATGGAGATCTCTCATCTTATACTCTTCTGTAGTTGAGAGCTTTTGGTATAAACCGTAAGATGGATCTATATCTTTGGGTGAGAGCTGACTATATAAATGTCCTGCCGCCCAGGTGATAATATATTGATCTCCCTCTAAAAATCCGTCTTTTTTAGAGAGAGCATCTAAAGCCTCCAGACTTGACCCCAACTTGCCATCACCCAAGGTAGAGGCAAGTTCATATCCCGCTGATCTTTTTTCAGTTAAAATTAAAATTTTTGACATTCTTTTTCCTTACTTTTAGTTTATTAAAAAAGGGGAGTTATCTACTCATCCCGTGATTTTGTTTTCTTACAACTTCTCTTTGATTTTTTCTATTTTGATCCAGGTTTTGCACCTGCTCTTTTTGTTTTGATTGTGTATAGGAGATCGTTTTAGCTAAGGCTTCCTCGATAACCTTTTTAACTTCTTTTGGACCTCGATGTTTTGCAAAGTCGTTAAAATCCGTTAATCCTGATTGTGCCTCTTCTTTTGTGAGTGGCGGAATTGTATAAAAGGCATCCGAAGCTTTGGCAGCATCCGAAGCTTTAATAAGCCCCACGTTTGCTTTTTCTTTTTCTTCCAGGGTTTTTGCTTTAAATTCTTTTTGCATATCGTTGTCACCCGCAACAAGAATAGGCTTATCTGGGAACTTCTCTCTAATACTTTCAGCAACGGGCTTTAGATTACCGCTATCAACCGCAACGATTACGGGTTTACCTGTAGCCTCTGCTATAGATGCACCCGTAGCGTAACCCTCAACAATAATAAATTCTTTTATATCCTTGACATCATTTGCACCTATAAGATGAAAAGACCCCTCTTTTTTACCTCCCTTTTCAAGCATTTTAAAATTATTGATATTAATTTTTTGTTGAGTCCATTGTTTGCCGTCAATATCTTTAAGAGGCATAACTAAGTTACCACGCTCATCGAGTTTAAGCCCGTGAGCCTTAACGCCCTTTTCCGCTAAATAAGGATGAGTATTTTCCGCATCTGGGAGCGTTGAAAACTCATTTGATACCTTATTTGATACCTCTTTATGCTTTGCTTCAAGATCCGCTATCCTTTGAGCCTCTTTAGCTTGTTGTAAGGCTTTTTGTTCGGCGATCTTTTCGGGTGTGAGTCCGTTTGTAAATTCAGAGTTATTGGATTTCCAATTTTCTTTAATTCCCATTTTGTGATTTTGGATAAACCCTGCTGGTACACCATCCAAATGCCCTACATATCTTCCAGATTTTTTCCCTGATTTGTCTCCCTCAACCTTTACAACCTGCATAGTTCCATCCATGATAGGATCTCCAGAGATCTTTAATCCCGCAGCTTCTAAAGCTTCTTTAAATTCTCCCGCAGGATCTAAAGCTCTATCCTGATTAGTAAGTGCTTTTATCTCTGTGTTTTCAATAGTCCAATCTCTCAAGGCTTCTTTACTTACACCTTTTGGGGCATACCAGGATTTAGCTTTGGCATCCCATTTGGCCCCTGCTCTTTTTGCTGCTTCTTTCTGTTCAAACTCAACAGCCAAAAAAGTTTTTTCTTCAAAAACAGCTTCTTTATCTGCTTTTGCTATCGCTTTGTCTCTCTCTTCAAGCTTTTTAAAGTTTTCTTTTATCTGTTCCGCATAGTTAGGCTCTTTTGTCATTTCAGCCTCTATCTTGTCGGCTAATACCTTAAATGCTTCAACGCTACTGTTTACAACGGCGTAAGCATGATCTGACAGCTCACCGCTTAACATTTCGCTTTGCCCCCAAATGGCAGCATTTCTAAGATCTGTTATTGTCTCAATTTTTTTGGCTTCGTCCTTGATTTTCGCTCCATCTAAAATAGACGAAGTGGATTTATCAAATACCCTATCTTGATCTTTGATAACTTCATCCATGTTTTCATCGTTGATCGTTGTTAAATGATTTGAATTTATCCCCTCGATCTCATTCATAAAGGTTTTGAGAGTCGATTGATTATTAACCCTATCTTGATACACCTTTTCTAGCGTATTCTCTAGGGTGTTAAGTGTTTCTCCTATCGTTCCCTCATTCCCTCTGTGTTGCAGGGTGTGAGTCGTCCAATCAATAGATTTACTGATCTCTTCCAATGGAGTGTCTTTATGTTCAGCTAACGGCTTAATATATCCAGATAACTCCTCTCCTCTCATTCCCTCATTGAGAGCCTTACGGATCTCGATCAAAAGGAGGTTTTTCTGGAGGGCGATCATTTCAGATCTTTCCGAAATAACCGTACTCCTGTCTTTTGTAGATTGAAGTTCTGCAAGAGAGTAGTTTTTGAGATCTTTTTCGATCATTGTGTTAGCTTCATTGTCGGATAATTTTGTAGTAGGGATCATTTTCCCAGGCTCACCCGTAAAAATATAAATACCCTCTGATTTAGTGGTTTCAACGGTATCACCGCTTAAACTTTCCATAAGCACCGTACCATCTGATAACGTGTAAGGCGTTCCATATTGGAAAAGATCCTCTATCCCCTTTTTTAAAAGATCTTGTTTAGTTACAAAGTGATCTTTATCCCATTGATCTCTATTTGATATGGTAGTGACGATTTCACCTTTTTCTTCTCTTTGGAGTACCATGTATTTACCTGGCGATCCAAAATCTAGCTCTGTATGCGTAAATCCATAGCCGCTTTGAGCCTGTATAGATCCGTATTGTTCTATAAGATGCTTTGCATCCTCTGTATTTAGTTTTGTAGCAATAGATCCTTTAGATAATGTATTGATTACATTTTCAGCTACTTTAGAGAGTGATTTTTCTGGAATTTGTTGATTACTCATATATCTATCCTCCATCTTTTTAATGTCAGCCATTTTCAGCTCTGGATCATTTTCTGGAGATCGCTCATCCATCCATTTAGGGTAAACTCTCTCCAGGCTTTTTATATCGTTTTCAGTCAATAAAGTATTGTACTTTTCATTGACTACAGAGGCTAAAAGTTCGTGATCCATAGGATAATCCTCTGCTATGTACTCAAATACCACATCAATAGCTCTGCTCTCTGGAGCTGTGTATTTTTGTGAACTTGCGTCTATTTGTTCATTATTCATTGAGTGGGCGTTCTCAACTCCCTCTTTTATCAGATCGGTATTTACATAGACTTTATAGTCTCTTCCCTCCTGGCTTAATGCAGAGAGGCGGTTAAAATGTTTTTCAATCATTTTAATCTCATCTGCAACATGAACAACACCAGAGGACTCCGCCGTTTTGGATATATAATTGAGAGCATGACCCAAAGGCTCATCATTCATAGAAACAGAATAGAGGAGCATATCATCTAAAACACTTTGAGCCTCATCCCCATATCTAAGATCTTGAAAAGATGAGGCTTTTTGTTCTAATATCTGCTCGACAGATAATCCTTTTTCATAATTATCCCACTCTATCTTACTCGTAAGGCTTTTGGCAGCTTCAAGATCCGAGGGATTGAAACTAAAGCCTAACTCCTTACTGCTTTTGGTAAGCTCGTTAGATTGCGTTTGATCTAACGCTTTTTCGTGTTGAAGATTTGATACAAAAGTAACTATCTTCCCTGCATCTGCCGAAGCTTGAAAAATCTCTTTTGGCGTGTCCTCCAAGATCTGCACCCAACTATCAATATAAGCATAGTGATTACTTGGATCATAATCTACACCTAATTGTGAAGAGAGCATAAAAGATGCAATCTCTGCTCTAAGTTCTTCTTTGGCATAGCCAATAGACCCAAATGTATTACTAAGATCTCTATCTAACCTACTTTCATGCCCCGTCCAATGTCCGAGTTCATGTAATGCCGTAGCGTAATATCTCATTTCGCTTTTAAACTGCTCTTTATGAGGTAATGTAATCTGATCTCTCCCTGGGGTATAAAAAGCTCTATTCCCGTCTTTGTGGGTGATATTAGCCCCAGAGTTTTTGAGTATCTCTTCTGCTGCTTCAATAGGACTAAAATCTGTAAGCTGCTCTTTGTTTTCCAGATCAAGATCAAGGGGAGGTAAGCCCTGAACTTGACTACCGTTAAAAACCGTAGCAAAAAATCTTTTCGGGTGTTCAAGTTTAATAGTTTCTTTTTCGGGTTTACCATCTTCTCCTATAATCTTTTTGCCATTTTCATCTACTTTATCGACTTGTTCGGTAAATTTCCAATGTACAATCGTAGTACCTTTTTCTCCCTGCATCACCTGACCCCCTATTGATTTGGCTTGATTGTAAGTAAGCCATCTAGGATCTCCAGAGATCATCGTTTTCATTGAGAGATTGACAAAGTTAATCCCTTTATATGCTTTTTTTGTTATTGGATTAAAAGGTGACATACGGGAAAGATCCTCCCCTTTCCAAGGCTTGATCCAAGGAGCTGTGCCTTTTTCAAGTGCATCTATGATCTCTTTTGCTATTTTTTCCTCATAAGGTAATTTTGTCTTACTGTTCATTGTTATCCTTTCCTCTTTATTTTCTACTTTGTCTATAATTAATACACCGTCATTTTTACCGTGTTTCACTTCCATATCTTTTAAATGTGATTGACCTATAGATGCTCTATTTTTATGATAATAGTTAAAAGCCGATTGAGAGTCCATCCAGAAATATCTACCATCATTATCCCTGTGAAGCGAGATTTTATCACCAGAAGAGAGAGGGATATTTTTAAAACCCTCTTTTTCGTAAAATTGCATAAGAAAGTCACCGCCTTTGGGATCTGCATGGAGCATAACTTTTCCTTTGTTTTCCCCATTTAAGGACATTGTAACTGCCGTATCAAGGATTGCAGTAGCGATTTTTAAGTCAAATGATTTTTCATCAATATTATTTTCCAGGAGAAAAGTTTTAGGAGCTTTTTGAACATACCAAACGAAGCCCGTAGGCTCTGGAGTACCATTTGTAACCATTTCTTTTAAGCTATTAACATAAAGCATCATAGCGACAGGTACGCCTTTGGTAGAGATAGTAATAAAATTAGGCTCTTGCTTCGCCAATTTTGACAGGTGATATAAAGTGTTTTCGTAGATTTTCCAATTCCAGGCTTTGGCTACCTCTGATTGTTCATGCGGCATAACATTTTTTTGCCAGAAAGTAATATCTTTAGATCTTGCGATCTTTGTTTCAATTTGGTGTTTCTTTGCTTTGTCGAAATATTCTAAATAGACCATTCTGGAGATCCATTGATAAATAATTGTTTACGCTTCTCAACTTCCTCTAAATCGAGGCTCATTAAGTGCATCATCGCCGTAGCATCTGGGAAATAGAGAGGGCTTAAAACCTCTAACAATTTTTCTTTATGAGGCATAGCGTGATATACTTTTTCGGTGACAAGCTGTGTTTTTTCATCTTCAAGATCCACTCCCTCCAGATCTGCCAGGATCTTAGTGAGCTTAATATACTCCAGGAAAAGAATATAATGTGTATTTGTTTCTGTTTCTTTATAGATTTTTTGTATTTCTTTTGTGGCATCATTAACCGCTTCTTCAAATGCTGCTAACATGGTACTCCTTTGCTTTTATATATTTTTATTATATCCTAAAAGTTCTTAACTTTTATTAACTTTTAATTTTAAGTTACTCTTCAACCTGTTCAATCGCTTCGAGTGCATCCTCTTCACTAATTGCATCCTCAACAAATGCCCCAAGCAACTCCGCTTCATCCGCAGGGATTGTCTCTATCAATCCTGGGATCTCTTCAATGTTTTTAGTCTCTTCTTTTTTCATTTTAATTTTCCTTTATTTGATTAAGTTCTGATTGTCTTATATATCTCCCTTGATGCAGCACCAAAGGATCTAAATTCATAACAATTTTTGTTTGAGCCACTAAAGCTTTTTCCAACGTAGGTTTAAAAAAGTTTTGTGGAAAAGTCAAAGGCTTAGTCATATTCATACCCGCATAATAAACGGTATTCATGCCGTTTGTTTTGTGATCCAATACTCTTTTTGCACCAACAAATGTTTTTTTATAAAAATCCTCATCGAGGGAACTTATAATAATCCCTTTTTTTGTACTAGCTGCATGGATAAATTTATTATCCTCCAGGTACACACCAACATGAGAGACTTTTAAGCCTCTCTTTGGATCTGTATTAAAAAACAGGAGATCACCTTTGCTTAGATGATCTCTTATCTCTCTGCTGCCATTCCATTTATACTGTTGTAATGCCGTTCTCGGTAAATTGATACCTATTTTATTATAGATGAATTTCGTATATCCAGAGCAGTCCATACCCTTATCTGGAGTCGTACCGCCCCAGGTATATTTACCGCCTAAATATTTTTTGGCAAGTTCGCCTACACTTTTTGATCCTGTGGTGCTTTTGCCGAGATTGAAATATTTTGAGATCTTTGTACCAAAAAGATCTTTGTATTCTTTATTATCTTTCAAATAGGCTAAAGCATTTTTTACCCCGCCTAAATGTGCTGCCATCAATAAACCGAGTAGCGTAGATTTATCCGTTTGTTTTATGCCACTATCCATGATTTTTTTATAATTGATCTGGAGGAGATCATCCATGCTCTTTTCCTGGAGTCTTTCGGATCTCAAAAAAGCGATTTTGCCTCCTTTAATCAACCAATTATTAGGATCATCGAGAAACTTTAAATGAGTCAAACCGTTTTTCCATACGATCTTAGTTTTACCGTCTTTTTGAGTGACCCGTTTTGTTGATTTAGTGTATTTGTTACCATCCACTAGCCCAATATCAACCAAGGAAGAAGCCCCGAATTGATATTTACCAACAAATCCTCTTTTATTGACTGCTTTATAGTTGTTGCTTGACTCTTCAAGTGCAATGATCCTTTTCAATTCAGAAAAATCACTCTGTGAGATATTGGCGTGTATAAAAGTAAAAGCCAAGAATAAATATGAGTAAACGATCTTCTTCATCGTGTACCTCTAATAATGTGAGATCTTAGCGACCTGTGAAGTGGCAGGATAAACCTCTTTATTCCCGCCGCTATAAAAACCGCTATTGTTTGATCCAGCACTTGATCCCATACCTGGAGTAATACGCTGTCTATTTTTGGCAGGTATCAGCATTTGATCGTATTGATTACCATCATTATCCACACCATAAGAAAGAGGCTCTAGGATCATATCCTGGGTTACAAATATATTAAATCTAAACCCTGGGCGTATAGTAATAGTTGGGGCAATACCTAATTGTTTATCAAGCATTTTCCCCGCTGTTTTTTGCATTACTGTTTCCTGTTGGGTGTTGTAATCACTTTGAGACGAAGCCATTTTTATTTTTCCATCTTCAAAATAGATTTCACCGCCGAGCATGGATAAAAGGAAAGCAGATCCGAATATTCTAAAGTAGTGATTATCTACTTCATCGGCAAACCCTGCATAACCCTCTTGATCCATACCGTTCATAGCACCAATATTGACCGTTTGACCATCTGGAAATACCATCCGCTGCCAAACAACCATAGCTCTCTCTTGACCGTAGCCCACGTTTGCAGAATACCGACCAACTAGAGTAGTGCCTTGTGGGATGAGTAGATACTCTCCTGTCGCGGTATCATATACATTTTCTCTTACCTGTCCTCTAATAGGTCCTGGTAGATCTGAATTAATACCACTCAATAATACACCTGGAATTAAAGTACCTGTTTTGATCTCATAAGGTGAGATTTGAGGTGTCTTTTTATTTGGCAAATATGCAAAGCTCTCTTTTTGACTTTTTAAGAAAGCCGTATTACGATCTTCACTATTATCTGCCGTACCTGTTCCGCCTTTTGCCGCTGCCAAGGCTTTAAAAATATCCATACCTGGATTATTTACTCCTGGTGTACCGCCCACATTAGGCATACCTGGATTATTAAGCCCCATGCCTCCAAAACTATCTACCTTAATTTTAGTGGGAGCAGCTATAGCCGTTTCATATAATTTTTCTTTTGCTTTTAATCTTTCAAGAGCTGCCTCATCGACCATAGCCGTTACATTGTTATCAATGCTCTTATTAGACAATGCAGATCCGAGATCTCTCTGATCTGTTGTAGCTTGTGTAGGTGTTCCATCTAACATTTTTTCTGGGGTAGGCTCTACTTTTTCTCTTTCGGATTTATTATAAAGATCATCAAGCATATTTTTAGCGAACATTTCGCCATCTTGATCGACTTTTGTTATTTTTTTCTCTTGATCTGCTGCCTGTTGTTCGCCTCTTTTAATTGTTGCAAAGCCAAGCCCTGCTATCAAAATAAAGGCTACTGCACCAATAATCAAGAGAGGGATCTTATTAAGTTTTTTAACCCCAGAGTTAGCTATAGCTGCTTTCCCCGATCCCGATGGAGAAATATCTGGATTTAGTTTATCATCTGCCATAATTTACCTCACTTCCCGAACATGATTAGCAGAAACGTACCCGCTATAATTTTGCAGTTTATACCAATATTCCGAATACTTGTTTTTAACTTTTTTTGAAAGTCTCAAATAAGTACCTTTTTTGTATTTTCTTAATATTATGGAGTGTGTTGTAGGCTTTTCTCTTACATTGAGAGAAGAGGCTACAATCCTTGCTAATAATCCCCCGTTTTTGTTTGCTCTTGACAGAGACGATCCTTTGGCGGATTTTAGAAAGGCATAAGATCTATAAGGAGGGTTTTTAGCTAACCCTCTTACGGTAAACGGTGACACAGGATTAACTCCTTTGTAAAGTCTAGTGGTTGTTGCATTATCCACCACAAAAGTAGCTCTCACTATCTCCGAAGAAATGTTATCAATTTTCCAAGCAAAAGGAATATAGTAAGATTGCGTTTGATTATTATCGGTTAAGGCAAACCCCGCCGCTCTAAATTTGTTTTCAAGTGTTTGTGAAAAAGCTTGATTTTGGGGCGAAGTGGATTTATCAATATAAAATAGTGTACTAGCAGGTGAGTAGTAACCACGCATAAAATTTAAAATATCCGTTGTAATCACTTGATCTCTTTGTGGACTATTTACCTTTGCCTTGCTTACGGACGTATAATAATTAGAATTACACCCCGTTAAAAACAAGGCAGAAACAGCCGCTAATAATGTTATTATTTTCTTCATCCTATCCTCCTAGAATGGCTTAGATTGATTATTGGCATCATCAAGAATATCAAGCGGTGAAGAAGTATAGCGGCGGTTAGTTTTTTGGATAAGGATCTTTTCCTGATCTCTTCCAACGCCAACGATAAGCACCGCTTCATCAAAGAGCTTATCAACAATATAGCGATCACCTTTTAAGCGGTAGTTTACGAGTTGTTTATTGTCGTGCTTATCAAGTACCATCAATACAGGTGCTTCTCTAAACTGCATACTCTTAGGCATTTGAATATATGTTTTGATACCATCATTGTAAACTCTTAAAGGCTTCCATGAGGTAGATCCCTTGATATTGTAATTAAAGTCAAGGCTTGACATATTGCGGGTAGGTATGCCTGGGGCAGGAGAAAACTCATTTGATTTTTCAAGCTCTCTTTGGTAATTATGATATGCTGCCCATTTTTCGTTGATCTCATCTGGATATTCAAAACCGATTATTGGCATATAGTCAGATTTTCGGGAAATCAGATTTAACATATATGTTCTTCTATCCGTAAAAATCGCTAAAGTTGTTTGAAGTCCTACATCGGTAGGCTTTACAATAACGTGAGAGACTTCATTTGGAGCTGTACCAGAAATAGAGGGAGAGATCATCCAACGAACGGTATCACCGATTTGTACTTCTCTGATCTTCTCTCCAGGTTGAAGCTGAATATCTGAAATACGAAGAGGAGCAGTTACAAGACGGGGCATAGTTGCACCAAAAAGAAAACTTACTTTTCCATCTTTTCCTCTAAAAGATTTTTGACCGTTATCCATCCATTTTTTAGTTAATTTAAGAGAGTGATACTCTCTTTCACTAAGTTTCGGATCTGTATCAGATAAATAGTTATCTGCTAAGATTGGCGTAACAGCGTAAAGAGCTGCTACAATCGCTAAAGTTGTTTTTTTCATGTTATTTCCTTATTTGTTAATTATTTGAGAAAAGTTAAAATCTGTGATATACATACCTATTGGGTTTCTGAATATTTCCTCTTCTGTTTTTGGAGGAACAATTAAGATTGTGGCAGATGCCCTAAAATAATCTGTTCTTAATTTGTTACCTTTTTTATCAAAAACCTCTTCATGCCAATCTAGTTGATAAGTATTTTCGTTGATTGGTACAATAGAGTCCATTTTCACATTAACGATCTCTTTTTCTAACCTGCTAAATGGAGAGTTATCTTTAAAGTAATTATTCACGATGTTAAAAGATGAATAAGAGGGTGTTAAATACCGATATGATTTTAGTATTGTCTCTTTTTGTACTTTTGGATCTGAATAGATCGTTTTGAAGTTACTTATAAATTCAGCAAGATTATATTTGATTACTTTTGGATTATTATAGGCGATCTGCTGCACCTGATGAGTTGCTACAGAGCCGCCGAGCTTATCCACTTCAACAATATAAGGGATTAACTTATTTTGACCTGCCATGTACGCTAGTCCAGATACAGATACCGCCGCTATAATAAGAGAAATTAAAGCTACAATTTTCCAGGTGTGAGCCGCTTTTATTGAGCCGCCAAATCTCTCATTCCATTCTCTTCTACCATCAAAATAAGCGGTATTTTGATTACTGCTAGAGCTTTCCGTTTTTTCCAATTTATACTCCTTACGTGTTATGTAATATTATTATATCCTAAAAGTTCTTAATACTTAGTAACTCTTAGGATTTTTTATTAACTATTATTTTTGTTTGATGTTTTTATCTGATGATCCAGGTACTCCAGAAAGATATGAGCTACCAGATCCAGAGGATGCAGGAGATCCAGGAGTATTAGCATTAGAAATAGTACCCTCAACCAAAGAGCTACCAGATCCAGAGGATGCAGGAGATCCAGGAGTATTATCTTTTTTATCCCCTCCTGTGATCTTTTTAACAGCAGATGAAGTCGCATTAATACTTTTTCCTACCCCCGCACCTGTTTTAGCTCCTGCATTATGCGTACCGATACCAACCATTCCTTTAATCGCTCCAGATGCAGCACCCATAGCACCGCCTGCTGTTGCGGCGGCTACT